>LUOC01000143.1 GCA_001626655.1 Fidelibacterota bacterium REDSEA-S14_B6
AGGTTACCCCCAGCGCCATAAACGCGTCTACCCATGACATGTGTGTCCCGGCTGTTGTGAGACCATCAGGCACGTTGTAGGCGGCGGTGGCACGGATGCCAAGTCTCAAGTCTAACAGATCCCCCAGGGCCATACCGATGCTTTGTACGGCCATATAGGCGGGGGAAGTTCCCAGCATTCCCATGCCGAGGCGAAGGTTCGCCGGCCCCGATGGAATCGTAATGACGCCAAAAAAACCGATGCCGCCGAACTTCCCTTTCAGTGGAAGAACATCCTTATTCTTGATCGTCAGTCCCGTTTCATCGTAAGTAAAATCGTAGGTTCCCACTTCCGCTCCCAGACGGAAACCGATGGGACCGATAGAGAAATAAGACGGAAGGTCGACGCTGACCCGACCATTCGGCGTGCCGAGCCACGGCAGAAGAGTGCTGTTGCGGAAAGTCGGCATTCCCCCGGAAACGGTGATGGTGTACCCCTGCCTCGTGTCTCCTTCAAAATCTTCCTGAAAGGGCGCCGCTTCAAGATCATCAAATCCGGCCAGTCCCTCTTCATCAAATCCCTCCTCATCGAACCCCTCTTCATCGAAAAACTCCTCATCGCCAAACTCGTCTCCCTCCAGCGGAAAATCCTCTTCCTCCAGAAACCCCTCCTCGTCCAGAAACTCCTCACCGAACTCCTCTTCGAAAGGATCGGTCTCCTCTTGAGCCACCAAAGGGGTAAACGCAACCGCGATCCACAGGGCGGCGAAATAGATGAGTTTTCTGTCCACAGTTTTTTTCATCCCAATCACAGATCGAGGCTATAGACCACCGTAAAGAATCCCTCGAACCAGGTGGCGCGGGGTCCAATCTCTTTGAGCTGTTCCGGCGCCGTCAATGTGAGGGTCGCCCTCGTCCCCATCTTGAAGATGATGTTGTCGGCGTAGGGAATACCGAAACTTTGCCCCACAACAACCGCCGGCGCACTGCCGAGAAACCCGACGCCACCGTGCATGTCCGACGGCCCGGCGGGAAAGGTGACCATTCCGTAAACACCCACGCCGCTGAACTCGCCGCCTTCCGGGAGGTAGTTGATAAATTTGTAGGTGACCACCTCAGCGCCGATCCGCATTCGGATAGGACCGAGGCGGAAGGTGAAAGGAAGGTCAGCGCCGAAGCGGACATCGATGAGGGAGTTCCAGGTCATCAGCGTGTTGTTCACAAAGGCGGGCGAGGCAGCGGAAAGACGGACGGCGTAACCGAGATCGATCGATTCTTCTTCAGGCGCCTCCTCACCGAATTCCTCTTCCATCGGTTCCTCGTCCACAAGGAAGTCGTCAAGCTCATCGCCGAAATCATCTTCGGGGAATTCGTCATCAAAGAGTTCTTCACCTTCGTCGAAGAACTCCTCATCCTCACCAAAAAAGTCATCGCCAATCCCCTCCTCTTCTTCACCCCAGATGATCGCCTCCCCCTCCTCTTCCTCCTGGGCGCAGAGCGGCGACAGCCCTACGGCCACGGTACAAAACAGCAGGCACAGAAATCGCCCGAGCAGAGCGATACTACGCCAATCCCGTGATATCACGTGTCGATTCAATTTGTTTTTCCGTCTGAACGTACCTTACCTCTTCTCGTCGACAGACGTTGTCAACTGAGAATATAAAATCACTTTTGAGAGAAAGCAAAGAATCCGGGCGTATCTGTCCGGCGCTAAAAAGTGGTGATTTCTTTTGGCGATCGGCACAATTGGGGAGTCGTCTAACGGCAGGACGCCAGGTTCTGGCCCTGGTAATTGGGGTTCGAATCCCTGCTCCCCAGCGGATTCATGCACCCGTAGCTCAATTGGATAGAGCGTCTGGCTACGGACCAGAAGGTTCCGGGTTCGACTCCTGGCGGGTGTACTGAGGCCCGTTCGTCTAGCGGTCAGGACGCCGCCCTCTCAAGGCGGTAGCAGGGGTTCGATTCCCCTACGGGCTACCAATCTCCTTCCGCCAAAAGCGGGGTACGATTGTCAAGCTATCTTGGCTCTTGGTTGAGAAAGGCTTGCCGTCACCATTCCTCATCACCTCCCACAGGATGCATCGGGAGAACAGTACTTCCCTTTCATCAGCGCCAGATTCTACAATCCAAAAAACTTGAATGGAGATGGTGTTAACTGTAGCTTGTGCTAAGCAACATGGTGAGGTATTAACATGAAAACGAGACTGATGATTCTACTGTTCCTGTTTGGGTGTGGCTCTACTGGCCAGAATAGTCCGAAGCCGCAAAGAAACATGACTATAGACCGGGGAAAGCCCATGACTATAGAGTCAGAAAAGCCCAATACAGTAGAGCGTAAAGCGCCCGTGACTCAAGCACCGGAAAAAGTGATTGATGCAGCAACCCTGGTTGGAAAGGGGAGTTTCAGGACAGGCAGAACCTTCTATGCACCCGGATCCGAATCACCCTACACGGGGAAAGCGCTCTACAGTCATCCGAACGGAAAGAAGCATGAGGAAGGATATTTCAAAGATGGAAAACGGGTTGGGATGTGGCGCGCCTGGTACAATACCGGATCGAAGTGGATAGAACGAAACTACGTGGACGGAAAAGCAGAAGGTCCCTACGTCAGCTTCCACAAGAACGGCAATAAGTCACAAGAGGGGGTTAACAAGGCCGGAAAAAAGAGTGGAAAATGGACTGACTGGTATGAGTCAAACGGCCAGATAAAAAAGGAACAGAATTACGAGGCCGGGAAAAAAGTGGCCCCCTCAATCAGCTGGTACGAGAACGGCGTGAAATCTTACGAGGGTGATGGGTCTATGTTCGGAGAGTCCAAATGTTGGAATGAAGAGGGGAGCGACTGTGAATGCGTCTGGGACGACTACGGCATTGTTGCCACCTGCAAGAAATGAATGCGAGCGACCTGAAACGGTGACAGGATTCGCTCTTTGCTATCTGAGAAGGATCGCTTTGGTGGTCTTCGAACTGCGGGAGGTCTCAAGCCGTATCAGGTAGACGCCCGACGGCAGATCACCAGCATCCCACCGCAGCTGATGCCGACCGGCCTCAAAGTGTCTACCGGAAGCGAGCCTCGCCACCTCCCCGCCGAGGCTGTTGTAGACAACCACATCGGCCATCGTCTGCTCAAACAGAGAAAAACTGATTGTCGTTGACGGGTTGAACGGATTCGGATAGACATCAAAAAGTTCAATCTCGGACGGCGTGATCATCTCGGAAACCTCCGGCGCCACCGAAACGGTGGGCATCTCCTCGATCAACTCTTTAATCTCTTTTTTCACCGCACTTTCGCTAAAACCGTAATCCCTGTATCTCACCACCATGTTGTGATCCAGAATGATGTTCATGGGGACGTAATACTGGACGCCGGGCTGTGAGCTCCCGTCCCACGCAAATTCGTAGAAGAGGTTATAGTCTGAATCATTAATGAGCGGATAGGTCAGATCAAACTTGGTCGCCCACTGCCTACAGCTGTAGGGCTGACCCCAGTCCGAACCGGCGCCGAGAACGATTAGTCCCTCGTCCTTGAATTCCTGAAAAATCGTTTCAGTAGATGGAGCCTCCACCTGGCAGGAGCCTCACCACGTGGCAAAAAGATTGATCCAGATAACATGGTGCTCTCCGCCGTTCTCACCACCGTTGTAGCTGTACAATGAAAGGTCCCCTTCACCGTTTGAACAAATCTCTTTTGAGAAATCCTTCACGGTGTCCCCGATCGAATAGGTCTGGGCGGCGAGGAGACCGGAGAGGAATAGGAGAGTGAATATCTTCTTCACGCGGGAAACTTACGGGCGGAACCGCCAACGATTCAAGAAGATGAGGAAAGTTTTGTCGCTGGAAGCAGTTATTCCCTCATGTGGGACGGCAGTCCCGGCTTCACTTCCGGCCCCACCGGCGGTTCGTAATCGAAGGCTTTCACACTCTCAATAAATTCCTTCCTTACCGGCTCGAGCAGACTTGGATCAGTCATCACATCAATGGCGTTAAAGGCGAGGACCTTACACGCCTTGAGCATCGCCTTAAGTCCCGGTTCGCTTCCAGAAGCAGCTGTGGAGGCCCACGAATGAGCCGGAATATTTTGTGGCCAGTTGCTGACGCCGAAACCCGCTGTGGGGGTCACCCACGATATATTAGCCACATCAGTAGAACCACCTGATTCTCTTGGGGGATCAAGGTTCAATTCTTCAACTTCTGTATGATACCCTTCAACGTCCACACCAAAAGCTTCCTGAAGATCCCGAGCGAACTTCTCTTCCGCCTTTGTGTATTTCGTCGGTCCCATAAGGGAAAGGTTGGCGTGGACTATTTTAGCAACTTCGTGGTTGTGATTGTACTCATAGACCCCTGTTAGCATGTTAATATCTGCTGGTTTAAATCCGGATTTCGGATTCCCGTATTCTTCCCCCCACGCCATCATGTCTGCAGCCTTCACGATTGTTTCAACGTGTCGGTATATTTTCATTACTTCGGGCCAGTCCTTGGCGCGGTTATACATCCAGATGGATGCTTTGGCGGGAATAACGTTGGGGGCGCCGCCGCCATCCGTCACCACATAGTGAATCCTTCCAGTCGTGGGCATATGTTCACGGAGAAGGTTCACACCTGTCTCAAACGCCTCAACGGCATCCAGGGCCGATACTCCCTCCCATGGGCTCTTTAGCGCAAGGGCCCCTCCGATAGTTCCGGCGCCGAAGAGGGAATGACCGCATCCGTGTCCGCCGGCTCCTGTCATCACTGGGTCAATAGACGTTTTTACTTTTTGCGACAGCCCCGGAAGGGCGTCGTATTCAGCGAGAAAAGCGATCACCGGTTTCCCTGATCCATACTCAGCGACAAATGCCGACGGCATATCCGAGACGCCCCGCTCCAACCTAAAGCCGGCTTCTTCCAGCATCCCCGACAGCAGCTCAGCGGACCGGTGTTCCTTCAGCGCAATTTCGGCATAATCCCAAACGATCTTAGATGCTTTCTGTATTGTCTTACTGTTCTTGTCCACCCATCCCGATGCTGTTTTCTTCACCTTTGTCATCGTCCCGGGCTGAGCGCCCACAACAGAAAAAGTGGACATAACGGCTGCAACGGCAACCGCTGCCGTGTTCTGTCTCATAGCTATTCTCCTTTTTGACTAGAGGGTTGTGGCAAGGAATTTGCGAAGTTCAGGTTCGGGGACGAATTCCACCACAACTTCTGACAACTGCGCAACATCGCTCCTTGCCATTTCCACAATATATTCTGCCTCAATATCCACGGCTTCCATGGTCACCTGAAGGGACCACCCGCTCACCGTGAACGCTACGAGCGGTGAAAAAATGTGCTCGGTCCTTGTCCTGTCTCTGCTTCCTGACTTCTTCTGCCAGTAGGGGTCGCTGCTGTCCAGAATTGTGGTGTGGACACCGCCGGTCTGATCCAGAAGCATAACGACGGGTATAATCCTGAACTCCCCCATGTTAATTCGGTTCATGAGATTGCCGGAGATGGGGAACTTGTTTCGTGCGAACTCGATGGAGGTGAGCGTCCCGTCGTGCCTTACGCCGCTGTACGGAAGTGACCGCAGCATATCGCTGATCAAGTTTTCCTTCAGCGAATACTTCACCGGCAGAGTCAACATCACCGTTTTCCCCTTACTCTCGGGATCGACTTCCACTCTCGGTGCGCCGATATTGACTGAATAAGGATTGGCAGCGATAGTCTCAAGGATCTCTTCTAAGATCATGGCATCGCGAGAGACAGGTTCGGCAGGCGTCTCTTTCGTGCCAAAATCTAACCGGCGGGAGAACTTCCCCCATCCTTGAGACCGCTTGTCAGTTTGGCAAACAGGTCGTCACCGAGGAGCGTCAAATTGTTCATGGAACCGACGGTCCGGGCCGTCCCCAGTTCATCCCAGTTCGCAACGTTGATAATCTGAGCGTTTACCGTCACCTGATCCAGTTCCCTTGTGAATGTCCCCATTACCAGAATATTCTCTGTACCGGCGCGCTGTGTCAGCAGAGACGACTTGTCCTGGAGGATTTTCTCGAGGGCGGGACGGCCGTAGACGCGGACGCCATCGAGTTCTGTAAACTTCTTCGACAAGATGTCGACGAATCCCGAGCTGAGCCACGCCACGGACGGATCGTTCCGAAGATTGTCAAACTCGGGGATGTACAGATTGAGCCACCTCGGCGATGCTGAGAGTGTTCCGCACAACAGTAAGACGGAGAGAGCTGTCTGAGTCGACCGCTTCATATCATGGCAATCTATCAGGACGGAGGCAAATTATCAATCGCATAATTCAATCGCCGGAGAACGCGCTCACGGCCCAGAAGCGCCATCAGTTCGAACAGCGACGGCCCCACCCCCTGCCCGGAAATAGCGATCCGCGTCGGATGGATCAGTTTCCCCGCCGACACCTCCTCCGACTCCGAAAAGGACCTCAAATGCTCTTCGAGAGAGTCAGCTTCCCACTTGATCAAATCGTGGAGGCTCAGCCAGTACCGGTTCATCAGCTCGGTAACAGAACTATCCTTCCACCGTTTCCTTACCGGTTTTTCGTCAAAAGATTTCGGGTCCGTGAAAAAGTAATCCGAATACTCCACCAACTCGCTCAGCGACTTGGGAGCGCCAGATAATTCAGAAGTCCTTCCGGCAACACGCCCATATCGCGATCCTCCTGAACCCCCGTGGCACCGTGACGCTTGCTGAGGCGCTGACCGTTGGGACCGAGGATCATCGGCAGATGGCCGAACTTCGGCGGTTTTGATCCCAGCGCCTTGTAGACGATGATCTGCTTGGGCGTGTTCGCCAGATGATCCTCCCCACGGATGACCCAGTTGATCTCCATGTTCAGATCATCTACCACCACCGTAAAATTGTAGGTGGCCGTCCCGTCAGTCCGCTGAATGATAAAGTCATCAATCTCCTTGTGGTCGACCTCAATCAGACCGTAGACTGCATCGGTAAATCTGGTCTTGCCCTTGGGAATGGATAGTCTCACGCAGAACGGATCGGCCCTGTTCAGCCGCTGCTTCAGCTCAGCATCAGAAATATCTTTGCACGTGCCGGAATAACGGTAGAGTCTTTTTGATTTCGCCGCTTCATCGCGCTCCTTGGCGAGCTCTTCAACGGTGCAGAAACAGCGGTATGCGCCCTCTACATTCAACAGGCGTCCCGCCTGAGCGACTGGTAGACGATGGGCTCGTTCCAGTTCAGCCCGAGCCATTCGAGCGAATCGCGAATCTGATCCACAAACTGACGCTTCGACCGCTGCACATCCGTATCTTCGATCCTAAGAAAGAACTGGCCATTTTTCTGCCGGGCGAATAGGAAATTGAAAAGGGCGGTTCTTGCTCCCCCCAAATGGAGCTCACCTGTGGGACTCGGCGCAAACCGGACTCTTGGCGCGATGGGCATGGCCAAACTTAGCCGTGAATCGAGAAAAAGAGAAAGGGTCTGATCACTCCGGCGACGCCGGTGTCGGTTCCGCTCCTGCGTTCGTCCCTCGCGCCTTGAACAGAAAGATGGTGTTGACCATCACCGATACCAGAGAGATGGACGACAGAGTAAGAAAATAGAGGTCGTCTTCGCTCCCGCTGAAGCCTGTGAGAATCCAAGTTGACAGACTGTAGACAATGATGAAATAGAAGAAGATAGATTGCCGAAGATGATCGGCGACGGAAGGTTTGGGAAGCTGCTCCACTCTCTGCATCAGACGATTGGCAAGGTGGAAAAGGAGTATTCCCGAAATGACTATAATTCCGAGCGACAAAAGGACGGCAGTTCGAACAGACGAATATAGTCGGGAAGCAATTCAAATCTGCGGGCCATCAGTTCTATGGAGCCCATGGCGATGAACAGCATCGGAACAAGGAACAGAGCGTGAATGATTGGGGTAACAATCTTATTCACCATTCACAATCCCAAACGATCATCTGCCTATTGCCGCCCATCTCCCACACTCCTGCACATAAAGCAAATTCAAGCGGAGGCGAGAGGATTCCCCTCAGGGTGCTGTGCAGAACCTCTGGAGGGCGAAACCCTCACTGGTTTTTCCACAGGACTCTGTGACCAAGACCGCAGCATTACCACACTCCCAATTTAGTAAGCTTGTCCTTCAGCTTTGCTTTCCCTTCAGCAGTTTTGTAGTACATCTCCATTCGATAGGCTTCACTTCTGGTTTGAAACTCCTCGGTATGAATTATACTCAACTGGCGATACCCCTTGGTTGACCGAACTTTCCCTCGGTTGTGCAATTTCAACCTCTCCGCCGGATTCCTACTACTCCCAATGTAGTGCCAGTTCGAGCGAGGCTGGCTCTTCAACACGTACACATAATACAAGCGGAGGCGGAGGGACTCGAACCCCCAAGTCCGTGAGGACGGCGGTTTTCAAAACCGCTGCATTACCAATTATGCTACGCCTCCATCCTAGTGCTAGAAAGCCTCGCTGGTTTTTCCACAGGAGCCTTCGGCCAAGACC
>LUOC01000144.1 GCA_001626655.1 Fidelibacterota bacterium REDSEA-S14_B6
CCTGAAAAGCGGCAATGAAAACCAATGTATAGAACATGGCGTAGGCGTAGGTCAGCCAGAAAGAGGGGGCGTTCGATTCAAGCAAAGACTGGAAGTTGACATAAACAAAAATGAAAAAATGGATCGCCACCACACCGATCCAAATCGTGTGGAACGAGATGGGATTCATCGTAATGTAGCGGCCCTGAAGCCGGCCTACCATAAATCCGGTGAGGGACTTCGTTAGAGGCGCCAGTCCCAGCAGCGACCCTGCACTGAGAAGGTCTTCCATGAGGCCGAGACTGAAGCCGGCCACGACACCGGCGAGGCTTCCGCTCCTCAGTGAGACGATGATTACAAAAATTAGCATAAAGTCCGGGCGGAAGCCTCGAATCGTCAGGAATTCACTCAACAGTACCTGAAGTAGCAAGACGCCAAGGCCCGCCGCCGCGATGACAATTCGATTAACCATCTTCCTCCCTCACAACGAAAACGTGGCCCAGTGTCGTAAAATCTGCAAATGCGGATGCGACGGCGATCTTGTGGAGCATCTCGGGCCGGTCTATGATTCCTGTGACGGTTCCAACAGGGAGGTTCGGAGGGAATATGTCGCTGTAGCCCGACGTGACAATTCTATCGCCCACTTCAACTTCTGTGGCCCGCGGGATTTCCCACACTTCGAATTCATCATTGTGACGCCAGTGAAGGATTCCTACCGTTCCACTCCGTTCAATCCTCACGCTAAGCCGAAAGCTATAATCAGTCATCAGCTGAACCATGGCGGTCGAAGGGCCTACTGAGATTGTCTTCCCTACGACACCGTCTGCATTCACCACGGCAAGATTCGGCATGAGATTATGGTTGGCACCGACTTTGATGTTCACGGCAGTCATGAGCGGCGAAAGCCCCGTACTGATGACTGTCCCCGGAACCAGAGACAGGCGTTCCGACTGCTCGTAGGCGAGCATGTTCCTGAGGCGCTCATTATCTTCTTTGTAGTTAAGGAGTTGTGAATTGAGGAGTGAAAGCTGAACAATCCTGCTTTCCAGGGCCGCATTCTCCTCTCTAAGAGTACCAATCCCCTTCACCCAGTTGACTGGGCCGAAGAGAATGGAGACGACCGAATTGACCTTCCCACGAAGGATCTGAAGATTTGGAGAGTCGTTGTTGCTAAGGAGCGAGAGGGAGAAGATTACAGCGAAAAAGAGCGAGAACCAGTCGCGATTGTCAAAGATGAAACCGAGGAGTCTTCTCATCAACTCCTACATGAGCACATCTGTGAACTTTCTGACATCGGAGAGAACCATGCCGGTGCCTCTCACCACGTCGGTGAGGGGGCGTTCCGAAACATTCGCCGGGAGGTTCGTTCTCTCTCGAATATTTTGATCGAGACCCTTGAGAAGCGATCCGCCGCCGGTGAGGACGATACCGCGGTCCAAAATGTCCACAGCAAGTTCAGGAGGCGTCTTTTCTAGGGCCCGTTTGATGGCGTCCACGATCTGCGTGACGCAGTCCTTCAGCGCTTGCCTGATCTCATCGGAAGATACTTCAACAGTCTTGGGTATGCCGGAGACGAGGTCGCGTCCCTTGACGTGAATCGGCGTCTGGTCCATTCTCATGGCGGTTCCCACCTGCTTTTTGATCTTTTCGGCTGTCGGTTCGCCAACATCAAGCTTGTGTTCATTCCTGAACCACTGCACCACCGCCTTGTCCATCTCTCTTCCCGCAACCTTGATGGTCTCTTTGGTCACCACCCCGTTCAGGGCGATGACTGCGATCTCTGCCGTTCCGCCGCCGATGTCGACAATCATGTTCCCCACAGGTTTGGAAATGTCGATGCCGATACCGATGGCGGCTGCAACAGGCTCTTCAACGAGGTACACTTCCCGCCCGTTGGCCCGCTCCGCTGAATCACGAACGGCCTTCCGTTCTACCGCTGTCACCCCGCTCGGAACGCAAATCACCATTTTGAAACGGGCGATGGGACTGAAATTGATCTTCTTTACAAATCCGAGAAGCATTCCATCGGTCGCCTCAAAATCGGCGATGACGCCATCCCTCAAGGGACGAATTGTTTCGATCGCCTTGTGCGTCTTCCCAACCATTCGGCTCGCCTCCTTGCCGACTGCGATCACCGCGCCATCGTTAATATCTCTGGCAATGATGGACGGTTCATTAATGATAATGCCCTTTGAGCGCACCCAGATCAGGGTGTTGGCGGTACCGAGATCGATGGCTATATCACCCGATACCCATCCGGCCGAACCTATTCCATTCTTGACTATACTCATGGCCTCTAACAACGAATGTTATGAAATGATATCTCCTCGGATCAACGTGGAGAAAAGAAGTTAGCTACAAGTTCTCTCTAAATCAATCACATTAGATCGATTCCGCGCATTGAGAATAACCGCCGTTGCTAAATTGAAAGAGTATCTTAGATCAAAAAAAGGGAGTCAATTATGAGTGAGACGGTTCAGATCTACCACAATCCCCGGTGAGGAAAGAGCAGAGAAGCCGTGCAGCTTCTCAGGGGTCACGGCGTCGAGCCTGACATCATCGAGTACTTGAAGTACCCTCCCGATGAGGAAACGCTCCGCTCCCTCGCGGAGATGCTGGGGTTCAAACCGAGCCAGTTCATTCGCAGAGGCGAGGCCGATTTCAAAGCGCTGTCACTGAAAGAACAGATGAACAATGATGACGTCCTATTCAAGGCGATGGCAGCACATCCGAAGCTGATCGAGAGACCTATCGCGGTCGCCGGTAGAAGGGCCAGTCTTGGCCGTCCGCCGGAAAACGTTCTCAATCTGCTGAGCTGAGGTTGGACATCATTATGGTGAGCGCTGTGGCGCTCATCGCCTCAGGCTTAACGCTCTTTTCGGGGTTCGGGCTTGGGACGCTGTTACTTCCGGCCATGTTGCTTCTGCTTCCGCCACATGCAGCAGTGGCAGCCACAGCGGTAGTTCACCTCGCCAATAACCTCCTGAAAGTTGTCCTCTTTGGTCGTCACTGCAGAAAGAATGTACTCATCCGATTCGGCGGAGTGGCGGTGATAGCAGCCTTCTTCGGCGCTCAACTTCTGGCGAGATTGGCTCAGCTTCCCCCGTTAGCCAATTATACCTTTGGCGGCAGAGAAGTAGAAATCGTGCCGGTGACTTTTGTAATCGCGGTGCTGATTCTCTGTTTCGCACTCTTTGATCTCTCACCGGCAAAAAACAAGACTCAGTTCGGGCCCCGCCTCCTCCCTGTCGGCGGTTTCGTCAGTGGATTTCTCGGTGGCCTGTCGGGTCATCAGGGCGCCATGCGGAGCGCCTTCCTCGCCAGTTCGGGACTGTCGAAGGAAGCGTTCATCGGCACCGGCGTCACCATCGCCTGTCTGGTGGATGTCACTCGAGTTGCGGTCTATGGAATTCATTTATCCTCGATTGGGAATGAAAACTTCTCGCTCATGGCAGCGGCGTGCATTTCTGCGTTTCTCGGCGTATTCATCGGTCAAAGGATTCTGAAAAAGGTGACCATGGAGCAAATCCGAAAGATTGTAGGTATCGGTCTCATTTTTCTCTCCATCGCACTCGGGAGCGGACTCCTGTGATTTCTAAGATTAGTTTACCGAAGAGACTTGCCATCCACTCTGGCCATCGACTAAATTTGCCCGCTCGGTTCGCTAAACCTCCGAAACCGGAGAATGACCCCATCCGTTCATACGCTCCGGGGACTGAAGAGAGGGAGGAACTGAGAGCCAAGCTCGGTGAGCTGAAGGGGAAGGAGATCGAGATACCGCTCGTGATCGGCGGCGAAGAGGTGAAGACAGGTGACATGGGAAAATGCGTCATCCCCCATAATCATTCGCACGTACTTGCGCGCTTCCACAAAGCCGGCGAATCCGAAGTGAATCAAGCCATTGACGCCGCCGCCGAAGCGTGGGAGAGTTGGTCAATAGAAGATTTTGAAACACGTGCAAAGATTTTCTTGAGGATGGCCGAACTTGCTGAAGGAAAGTGGCGCCAGACATTGAACGCTTCTACGATGCTGAACATGAGCAAGACTGCTTATCAGGCTGAGATCGACGCGGCCTGCGAGGTGGTCGACTTCTTCAACTTTAATCCTTATTACGCACAGGAGCTCCAGACTCACCAGCCGATGCACTCACCGCCGCCTACCAAGAACAGTCTCGAGCACCGTCCGTTAGAAGGATTTGTCTTTGCGGTCAGCCCTTTCAATTTTGCTAGCCTCGGCGCGAACCTCGCCATCGCCCCGGCTCTCATGGGAAACGTCGTCCTTTGGAAACCCGCCTCCAGCGCTGTCTATCCCGCTTGGTTCCTCATGCAGTTGTACAAGGAAGCGGGGCTCCCGGACGGCGTAATAAATTTCATTCCCGGTTCAGGTTCAACAGTAGGGCCGGTGGTGATGAAGAATCCCGATCTCGCGGGCGTTCATTTCACCGGTTCTACCGCTGTTTTTCAGGGGATGTGGCAGACCATCGGGGAAAATATTACCAGCTACAAAAGCTATCCCCGCATTGTGGGCGAGACCGGCGGAAAGGATTTTTGCATCGCCCATGAATCGGCTGACAACGAAGCCCTCGTTACCGCGATGGTCCGGGGCGCTTTTGAATATCAGGGGCAGAAATGTTCCGCAATGTCACGGGCGTATATCCCAACCACGATCTGGGAATCTGTGAAAAAGGGATTCATTGAGCAGGTAGAAACAGTGAAAATGGGCGATGCAGAAGATTTCACCAATTTCATGACCGCGGTTATCGACAAGAGTGCGTTCGACACTATTTCCAGCTACATCGACCACGCCAAGCATTCCGATGACGCGGAAATCTTGACTGGCGGCAACTGTGACGATTCGGTCGGCTACTTCATAGAGCCTACCGCCATCCTCACCTCAAATCCACACTTCAAGACGATGGAAGAAGAGATATTTGGTCCTGTACTCACTATCTACCTCTACGATCCTGAAGCGTGGGAGGAGACCCTGGAACTGGTAGATTCCACTTCGCCTTACGGTCTCACAGGATGTGTTTTTGCAACGGACGGAGCAGCTCTTGAAGAGGCACGGACGGCTCTCCGTCACTCTGCCGGCAATTTCTATTTGAACGATAAACCGACCGGCGCCGTGGTCGGCCAACAACCGTTCGGCGGAAGTCGCGCTTCCGGAACCAACGATAAGGCGGGCTCTATGTTCAATCTCATTCGGTGGGTCTCCCTTCGAACGATCAAGGAAAACTTCGATCCGCCTCAGGATTATCGCTATCCGTTCATGAACGAAGACTGACTCCCCCTCATATCCGTTTGAAAGTCCGATCCGAAATTGGCCCGTTAGAGGCGGTCATCATCCACCGGCCGGGACAGGAGCACCGTCACACGCTTCCACAAAACACCTCTGAATGGGCTGAAGGCGAGAGCGGGCAGATTGAACACAATCCCGACTACCTCCTTTTCGATGATATCGTCGCCCTCGACAGGATTGCCGGAGAGCACGATCGACTGAGGGCCATTCTCGCCTCCCGCGCCGGAGATGAGAATGTCATCGACTTCCGTCAGCTGCTGGCGGAGGTGGCGGAAGAATCGTCCTCCCGCGAAGCGATCTTAGACGAAGCGCTCTGTCTCGACGGTGGACTGTACGAGTTTTCTCCTGACAGAATAGACAGACGAGAAATCATTGATCTTCCTCCTCAAGAATTTGTGAACGTCTTGATCTCCGGCAGGCATTCCAAAAATGGTGAAGTACACCGTGTTTTCAAGTGGCCTCTGCCAAACCTGATATTCACCAGAGATATCGCCGCCGTGATCGGAGATACTATACTGCTCGGCTCGGCCAAATGGAGTGTTCGAAAACGTGAGATGCTCCTCGCTCGGTTTGTCTTTTTCCACCATCCGCGATTTGCGCAAACTAACAATTTCGACTTTCCGGCGAAGTATCCTCACTTGAGCATCGAGGGGGGCGACATCCTTATCATTTCGGACAGAATCGTCTGCGCGGGCATGAGTGAACGGACTTCGAAAGAAAGTATTGAAGTGCTGCTCCCTTTGTGTTTTGAGGAAGGATTTGAAGTTGTCTACGCAATTCAGCTTCCGGAGGAACGGTCGTTGATGCATCTCGATACGTGCTTCACCAGAATCAGTGAGGACGAGTGTCTTGTCTTTCCGCCACTCTTCATCGATTCCGATACGGCCTCGTCGCCGGTTTATCGTTTCGACGGGGAAGATTCATTTGAGGGGAAGACTCCCGAAACGAGACCGCTCATTGAGTGTCTCGGGGATGACGGCGCGGAGATGATAGCGATTCACTGCGGCGGAGATGATCCGGTCATGCAGGTGCGGGAGCAGTGGACAGACGGCGCCAACGCCTTCGCCATCTCACCGGGAAAGATTATCACCTACGCACGGAACACACATACGC
>LUOC01000145.1 GCA_001626655.1 Fidelibacterota bacterium REDSEA-S14_B6
ACTCCTATGTGTGGGGTAAGCGACGACTGGCCTACGAAGTAGAAAAATACCGGTACGGTACTTACATGATTCTGCAGTATTCCGTTCGAGAGTCCTTTGTTGATGAACTGAACAGCTGGATGGAACTCCAGGAACAGATTCTCGCTTACCTCACCACAAGACTGGATGACGCGCCTGTCATCCGTGAAGAGAGGAACGGGAGAGAATCTTCTGAAGCGACGCAGGAGAAAGTGGCTGAGACAACGCAAGAAACTCAGGAAGTTGAGGAGGTTTAACTGATGGCATTTATGGGACGAGGACGCGTCTGCAAGTTTTGCGAAGACCGCGCCCTGAATATCGATTACAAGAACGTGAAGCTGATCAGGAAGTTTATTAATGATCAGGGCAAGATTATCCCCGGCCGTGTTACCGGCACTTGCTCGAGACACCAGCGGCAACTGACTGGCGCGATCAAGCGGGCGAGGAATATTGCACTCCTCTCTTACACCGGTAATGAATTCAGCGGTTAGGAGATAGAACATCATGGAAGTAATTCTACAAGAAAAGATTGACAAGCTCGGCGATGTGGGCGACGTTGTCCGCGTAAAGGACGGCTATGCCCGAAACTATCTGATGCCGAGAGGGCTTGTTGTCGAAGCGACTCCCGGGAATGTGAGGGCGGTGGAGGATCTGAAAGGCCAGATTGCAAGCCGTGAGATGACCGCCTCTTCGGATCGGTAACCGCCATCACCATCAGCGAACTGTTGCAGGAGCAGGGTCACGAGGTGGACAGGAAAGCGATCGATCTCGACGAACCGATCAAGACTCTCGGAGTGCACTCCGTGCCTGTAAAACTCCATCCTGAGGTTGAGGCTGAAATCAAGGTGTACGTCATCAAGGAATAGCTTAACAGCCAATCACAATTCGCGGGAAAAACCCTCGCTCCGGCGGGGGTTTTTTTATTGCAGATTCGTAACCTCCCGTCTATCTTCACTTCATGTATGCCGACGTCTCATTCCCTATCTCCAGCTGGCAGGTTTTCACTTACCGCGTTCCGAGGGAGCTGAACGGCATAATCCAGACAGGCAGTCGCGTCCGGGCGCGGCTGGGGCGCCGAAGCAATGTTCAAGGCGTGGTGGTCGGTCTCAAGGAAAAAGCCCGGTTCAAAGGCCAAATTCAGCCCATCAGTGAAATCGTTGACGACATTCCGCTTCTGGATGAAACATTGTGGCAGCTCCTCAGCTGGGTGAGCCGGTATTACCTCACGCCAATTGGGCAGGTAATGCGGTCGGGAATTCCCCCCCGATTCTCGAGACACTACAAGCCGGCTGAAATTCTGGAGGTGTCGGCGATGGAAGCCACGGACGAGGCGGTCGAGGAATTAAGAAAGAAAACGCCCAAGCAGCACGAACTGTTCATGGCAATCCTTGAAATGGGAGGGCAGACTTTGGTTCGGAATCTTTCTCAGATCTCCCCTCGGGCGTCTGCTGTCTGCCGTGCCTGATTGCCGATGCTGTCAGCACGCCTCTGGTGAAAGGTGAATACGGCGCCTTCCTTTTTCACGGCGTGACCGGAAGCGGGAAGACGGAAGTGTATATTCATCTCGCCCAACAGGCGGAAAATCTGGGGAAGACGTCCATCATCCTCCTTCCGGAGATTTCGCTCACTCCTCAGATTGCTGGCCGGTTCTGTTCCGTGTTCGGTGATCGAGTTGCCATCTGGCACAGCCGAATGACCGAGGCGGAGCGGGGGTGGACCTGGCGGCAGATTTGTGAGGGGAAGTATTCGATTATTGTGGGGGCACGCAGCGCAATCTTTACCCCTCTCAAGAATGTTGGCCTCATCGTTGTGGATGAAGAGCAGGAAAGCAGCTTCAAGCAGGAAAGCCCCGCGCCTCGGTATCACGCTCGCGATGTGGCGCTCATGCGTGGAAAGTTGAGCGGCGCTGCCACGCTCCTTGCCGGCGCGACGCCGAGCATGGAATCGTTCTACAATCAGGCGATGGGAAAACTGAGCTATCTCAGGCTCACTTCGCGCTTCGGCAAAGCACTCTATCCCCAAGTACACGTGGTGGATATGAACAGGGAAAGAGAAGTTCGGGAAGACTATTCAGTGACACTTTCGAGGCTGCTTAGTGAAAAGATCGCCGAGCGCCTCGACAATAGGGAACAGGTGATCCTGTTACAGAACAGGCGAGGTTTTGCGCCGGTAGTAATCTGCAGGGAGTGTGGCGAAACGGAAATGTGCAATCATTGCGAGATTGCACTTACGTTCCACAAGTCTGATAGTCTTCTCAGGTGCCATTACTGCGGCGCCAATCGATCTGTGCCGGCTTGCTGCCAAAAGTGCGGCGGAAAATTTCGGCTCGGTGGTACGGGAACGCAAAAGGTTGAAGAAGTTCTGGTGCGTAAGTTCCCCAATATCCGATATGTGAGAATGGACCTTGATACAACCCGCAGGAAAGGAAAGTACGCCGAGATTCTCAATCGGTTTGGAAACGGCGAGGTCGATGTCCTGCTGGGAACTCAGATGATAGCGAAAGGGCTCGATTTCCCCAACGTAACGTTGGTGGGTGTGGTGAACGCTGACACGGGACTTTTTCTCCCGGACTTTCGAGCGGGCGAGCGAACGTTCCAGTTGATCTATCAGGTGGCAGGCCGTTCTGGTCGGGGCGACAAGCCGGGCGAAGCTGTGATACAGACGAGCAATCCAGATGACGCTGCTATCAAGTCGGCATCACAGCTCGATTTCGACAGCTACTACAACATCTGTCTGAACGAACGGAAGGAACTTATGTACCCTCCTTTCAGTTGGATTTCCCGTGTGGAACTGTCGGGCGGAGATAGAGATAAAGTTCAGTCAAGGGCGGACAGATTGGTCATGCGGATGAAGGATAGGCCAAAGGGGATAGAGGTGATCGGTCCGGCGCCCTGCCCCTTGGAGCGGATTCGGGGGCAGTTTCGTTACCAGATTCTCCTGAAATCGCCCAAGAACAAAGACAGGAATGGCGAGAAGTTCCACACCTTTCTTCGTGAACACTTTGGCGACGGAAGCGGCAGACAGACCAAATCGGGCATCAAAATGACCGTTGATATTGATCCAGTTTCACTCCTCTAAGATGCCGCGCACTGTTCTCACCTCACTGTTCTTCGCCGGCTTCCTTTTTGGCCAGACGGCCTACACATCTCTCGACCTTCTGTACCACATCCGATCTGTGGGAATGTCCGGCAGTGGTGCAGCCGATCTGCTGGCGATGGACGTTTCCACGCTCAATCCGGCCCTTCTCTCCGGCGCCCACAAATCGTTTGTTGTTTCAGCGATCCGCTATCCCGCATCCATCCAGTCACAGTTTGTGGAGTGGCGGAGCGTGTGGAAAGAGCTCCATCTAGCGGCCACTTTCAGAGGCGTGAACTACGGTGCTTTCAAAGAGCGGGACAGGGACGGCGGCGAATTGGGAGATTTTTCAGCGGGAGACGCATGGGTCTCCTTCGCTCTGGCGAGGAAGATCTCCATCGGCGGAAGGGTGACCATCCCTCAAGCCGCCGCTTCGCTCGGGGTCAGCGTCCGAAATCTCGGCACAACCGTTGAGACTTACACCTCCCACAAGGAAGAGATACCCACCTCGGTGGCCGTAGGGGTGACGAGAAAAATGGCCTATCTGCCGCTCTCCTTTTCAGCGGACGGTGTCTGGTGGAGGAAGCGAACCCTATTCAGACTCGGCGGCGAGTTTTCTCTCCCGAAAGGGTTCGCTCTGCAGATCGGTACAACTTCGCTTCGGGGCGACCTTCATACTGGGGAGCTGTGGCGGGACATCGCCTCCGGGATCTCATTGGGACTCGGCTATGAGA
>LUOC01000146.1 GCA_001626655.1 Fidelibacterota bacterium REDSEA-S14_B6
CTCACAATCCATCGCCGTGCGCTGCTTGAGTTGTGATAGACATAAGACCGCATTTTCATCTCTCGAAAGTAGTCAGCGTTGGGGAGAACGTCCACACTCCAGCAGAGGATCACCGCCACCACAGACGCCTTCACGGCTCCGACGGCGATACCCATCGCACGGTTCATCGACTTAACCCCTCTGGAGAGAAGAAACATTTGGACGAACCTGAGGACGACTCTCATCGCCAGCAGAACGGCCACGAAAACCCCCGCGAAAGCGCCGACAGAAATGAGGCGGCCGTCAACAGGCAGACGGGGATAAAGAAAAAGGGCCACGGAGCCGCTGAACTGGAAGGCCACTACACTGGCCAGAATCAGGCCCGCCAGTCTCCCGATCTCTTCTAGGAATCCCCGCTTGTACCCCACGTAGCCGAAACCGATAAGCAGAAAAATTGCCGCCAGATCGAAGGGGTGAATCAACCGGAAAGTTTCCTTTTTACCAGTTCCTGAACCGTCTTGCCGTCCGCCCGTCCCGCGACTTTCTTCATGACAGCAGGCATCACTTTTCCCATGTCTCTGAGAGACTCAGCGCCGGTCTCACTGATGGCTTCATCAACCATGGCCGCCACGTCGTCCTCGGACAGTTGCTCCGGAAGATACTCCTCAATAATGGCCAGCTCCTTCATCTCCGCATCGGCCAGTTCGGTCCTGCCACCATCGGTGTACATGTCGGCGGCCTCCTTGCGCTGCTTTGCGGCGGTCTGGAGCACTTTCGTCAGCTCCCCTTCGGACAGTTCATCCCCTTTCTCAATCTCCCGCTCCTTGAGTTTGGCAAGGAGGGTACGGAGAGTTCGGACACGATCGGAGTCGCCGGATTTCATGGACGCCTGCATGGCAGACTGCAGTTCGTTAACTAGAGTCATAGACTAACCTCGGGGTTATGGACGGGAGAAATTGACACCTTCGGAGGGTGAAGTCAAGGTGTTTCGGTACGGCTCAGGGAGAAGTTACTGTGAATGATCCTTTGACGTCTCCGCCTGAGATGAGCTCAAGTTCATCGCCGTCATTCAAGGGGCCCACGCCGCTCGGCGTACCCGTGAACAGAAGATCTCCCTCACCGAAAGTGACGATTTTGGACAGCCGGGAGATGAGGGTCACGATGTCGAAGACCATATCATCCACGTTGCCGCGCTGAACCTCTTCTCCGTTCTTACTGAGCCAGAAATCTTTTTCGATCTCGCTCTCGTCAAACGGTTCGCGACCGGCGATAACAGCTGCGCCGGGGAATGTCTTGGCGTCGAACCACGGGAGCCCTTTCTCTCTCATCTCATTCTGCCGCGGCCTGTCCGTAAGATCGAGGCCGAGACACCAGTGAGAAATATGATCCATCGCCGACTGTTGCGAAATAGTGTGGCCGCCTCTGCCGAAGACCATCACAAGCTCGATCTCATGATGAATCACCTTTCCTGCCGGAAGCGTGATCGTCTTTTCAGTGGAGAGACTCGAAGACGTCTTCTGGAAATAGACCGGCTCCTTGGGGACCTCGTTACCGAGTTCCTTTGCATGTTTTGCATAGTTTTGGCCGACACAAAAGATGTTCACGTTTTTCGCTCCTTTTTTCGTGCCGCGGGGAAGAGGATATTGTTGAGAATCAACCGGTATCCCGGCGAGTTCCGGTGAAGCGCAAGGTCGGTGGGAGGGTCACCGACAAAGTGCTGATAGTCCTCCGGATCGTGCCCGCCGAGGAAGGTGAAGGTCCCCTTGCCGTAATTCCCGTGGATATACTTCACCTGTTCGTCACCTTCCACCTCTCCCATGACAACTACATGGCTCTTGATGAGGGATCGCCTGAAACCGGTGGTCTGTCCCATGAATCCTTTGACAATGCCGACGTGATTTTGCGTCAGCATGGTGGGAATGGGATCGTACTTCGCCGAGAATTCAAAGAGGGAGAAATAGTCTGCCTCAGCACCCCGCGTGGTGGGGCGATCGCTCGGGGGGACATCGATATCGGAGAACTCATAGATAAACGGATCGGGGATGATGGAGAAAGCGTCGAAAGCGAGGCTCTGGCTGAAGTCTAATTTGGACTGGGCGTCGGGATCGGCCGGTGTTCCGTCGATGACTGCTTCGGCAATATCGACGTCTTTCGACGCCAGCGCAATGTCGTAGGAATCGGTGGCGGAGCACATAGCAAAAAGGAATCCGCCGAGGCCGACATAATCTCGGATCGCCCGCGCCACCGCCTTCTTCTCTTCGCTGACGGAACTGAAGCCGAGGCGCTCGGCCATCGATTCAAACTGAAACTGCTGCTCGATGTACCACGGCGCTTTGTGGAAATTCCTGTAGAACTTTCCGTACTGGCCGGTGAAATCTTCGTGATGAAGGTGAAGCCAGTCGAACTGATCCAACCGCCCCAGAAACACTTCCTCATCCCAGAGAGTCTGGTAATCGACCTCGGCGTAGGCAAGGGCCAGCGTTACTGCGTCGTCCCACGGCTGCTTGTTGGGAGGCGTGTAGATGGCGATCTTTGGCGCTTTTTCCAACAAGACAATTTCCATGTTGTTCGCATCCACTTCGCCGTAAATCGTCACGACGTCCTGTTCACCGATCGGCTCCACAGTAACGCCACGAATCTTCGCCTCCTTGATTACCGCCGGATAGGCGTCCAGCATGAAAGAGCCGCCACGGTAATTCAAAATCCACTCAACGTTGATATTTTGCTTGAGCACCCAGTAGGCGATACCGTATGCCTTTAGATGGTCCTTCTGAGCAATGTCCATAGGGATAAGAATTCTATTTCCCGACAGGATTGTGAAAGTCAGCATGAAGAGGGGGATGAGCCGTTTCAATTCAACTCTCCCGGTGTTGTTATTTCTCTCAGGCGATACCGCACCGGCTCGGTGAGCAGACTTTCGGGATACTCCTCCAAAACCCTGAAGTACCATGTGGCGGCTTCATCACTGTTGTGTAGCAGTCTGTCGTAGATTTCTCCTGTCATGACGGTGGCGAGGTCGCCGATTGAACTCGTTTGGATCAGGGCCAGCTGTTCCAGCGCTTTTTCGTACTCGCCAAGCTCCACTGTCAGTCTCGCTCTGCGGAAGGCCGCCTCGTCGGCCACAGGCGAATCGGGATAAGCCTCCACAACCGATCTGAAAAAGGATGCAGCTTCGGCCCGCTTTCCCTGCCTTAGCAATCGTTCCGCAAGAATGTACCCCTGAAAGGCGTCCTTCTCGATCTGATCGCCGCGGGAATAGTTCTCTTCAATAAATCCCTTCAGCTCAAGCACATCGTTAAAGAGGGGATCGTCCAGCTCCAGAGCGGTCAGCAATCCATCGAGGAGGTTCAGCGCCTCACCTACATTGCCGTGGAAGAACTGAACCTGACACAGCTTGAATTCGAGGGAGTGACTCTCCTTCTGACGCTTGATTAATGATAGCGCCTGATTCAGGGGATCCAAGGCGGCGGGGAAATCTCCTTTGGCCATCAGCACATCGGCGAGACGGAGATTGGCGGCGAGCTTCAGCTTTCCGTCCTTTGATGACCGCGCTGATTCGCGAAAGGAAGTGACAGCGCCGTCGAAATCACGTGTTATCTTGTACTTGATCTCCCCGATGCGGAAGTGTGCTTGCGGCGGGAAGATGGTGGAGGGGAGAGAGATCAGGATCGAATCGTACAGCGCGAATGTCTCCTCAAGAGGCTGAACCTCCACCGACTGCAGCGTAATCAGGTGATCTTCGAAAAAGGCGTTTCCCGGGAAATACTCCGCCAGGGGAGACCACCGTTCCCCGGGGGTAATCTGAAGTTCGTAAGTGAGGGCGAGGCCGTAGAGCGCCTCACCGGTGAACCGTTTACTGGCTCCTTCCGTGAGCCCGTGGGAGGACTGTCGTGTCTGCTCCAGCAGATAACCGTAAGACCTGAGGGCAAGGCTGAGGCGGTGTTCCTTCCGCAGGTTTTCGGCGAACCTGATCCACCGCTCAAAGTCTTCTTTGTTCGAGACGCCCAGCGCGCTGTGCTGATCGTAGGCCTCCGAATATTTTTGAACCTTGAACAGGAAATCGCTGAAGAGCGATCTGACCGTTCTTTCATCGAACGAAATCCGCTGAATCAGAGTCGTTTCAATTTTGTCGTGGCTCTCCGGTCTGTCAGACATTCGAAGGATTTGGACAGATGCCGTTCTGATTTGTTCGGGATTGTAGGAAGCGTAGACGACATATTGTTCGGTGGCAGCGGCATAGTCGAGGTTGCGCATGTGGATGTTGCCCAGTTCGAGGCTCAGGAAGGCTGGATCATCAAAGGCATCGCGGCCCGCCACCACAAGCTGATCGAGCTCCTCGTCAAGACTGTGCTTGAGATACATCTGCATCAGCATAAAGTAGATGGAGCGAGTCTCACCGAACTGGAGCCTGAGCGCCTCCCAGTATTGGACGGCTTTATCCCGTTCATCGGTCAGGATGAACAGCTCCCCAAGTTCAACATGGCTCTGGAGGTCCCGCTGAAAGATTCCGACACGGTTCAGCAGGAGCGCTCGGAGATCATCATACCGTTCCAGTTTTCTGTACAGCGCCTTGATCTGAAGAAAAACGCGTGTGTCTTTGGGATTGGAGTCAAGGAGTTCAAGATAGATTCCCTCGGCCGCCTCAAGTTCGCCGATTCGCTCTAGTTGTATCGCCTGCCGGAAGCGGTCCTGTCCCTGATTCAGCAGCGGCACGCCGCCCGGAATTTGGGCCGAGGAGAAGGTGAGGAAAAGTAAGAGTGAAAAACTACGGGCGGCTTTCATCTCTGTTCTCGTCAATGATGTCGTTTGATTCGGCCAGCGAATTAAAGTAGCGCCGAATCATTTCCTGATAATCCCGGGGATAGCCCGCCTTCAAGGCTCGGTTGAGCGCTTCGATAGCGAGGTTCCGGCGCTGACCAAGGTCGACGGGGAGTCCATCGGGCCCCGCATACTCAATGTCTCCGGCGGTGATGGCGCGGCGTTTTTCGCTCATATCCTGCTGCCGAAGGGATTTCTGCGCGTCAAGCATCCGCGTGAGAATCCGCTGTTGCCGTTCCACCGTTCGGCGCGTCACCTGCCTCCGTTCGAAATCTCGAAGCACCTGTTCCATCTCCTCCGAAATTCCGCCGAGTCGATCGCCCCCTTCTCTTGAGCCTCTCATCTCTCTCATCAGTTCATCGAGCGATTTCTTTAACTGGGCCTGCTCATTCTGAAGCCTCCGCATCAGTTGCTCTTGGGACACGGCGGCCATCTGCCCCAGCGCTAACTGAAACGTCTGTGTGTTAACCCCCTCCTGCGACTGGGCCATCTGGCGCATCCGCTCGAGGAACTGCTCGAAACCGGACGCCGATCCCGACTGCCGAATCTGCTCCATGGCGGAGAGGGTGGCGACCGCCGCCTCGTTCAGCGCTTTCACCGTTTCACCCTGCTGGCGGGCGGATTCGGCGCCGCGCCGCTCTTCCAGCTTGGTGAGCGATTCATTCATTCCTGCGGTGGCGCTTCCGATCGCCTTCCCCAACTCCGGCGTGACGGCGAAAGTCTCTCGTGACAAGCTCATCAATATGGAGATCAACTGGCTCAGCTGATCCCGGAGCATCTGCTGCCGCGACGCTATCAGCCCCAACCGGGGACTGTTCCTCGGCAGATCGGCCGTTTCCAGACGGAGCTGTTCCTGCTCCTTCGAGATGAAAAGTGTGTTTCGAAGAATCTTTTCGAACCGTTCAGCCATAGCGCCGGCCGTTTCTCTCCTGAATTCCTCGGCGACTGAGGCGACCTCCTGTTCCAGTGTCTCCAGCCCCTCCGCGGCAGACGCCGCCGGACCGGTCGCCCCGGACAAATTGTCCCTGCGGAGAGCCCGCTCTGATTGGCTCATTTCACTGCTCACCTGCTCCACAGCGGAAGATTGCGCAAGCATGTCCAGTTCACCTGAAGGCATCTGCGCATACGGCGCCATCGCTTCCGCTGTCTCCTCCATCAACTCTTCAATCCGCTGGAATTCCTCACTGTTCCGTTCCTGCTGAGACAGAAGCCGTCCGCTGTTTTCGCTGCCGATTTCCGCCGACATCTCATCTGACAATTCTTGCTGATGTTCCGTAATGTTCTTCAGCCGGACCATTAATTCATCTAGTTTCTGCTCAGCCCGGATGCGCCTGAAAATTTCGATGAAGCGGTCAAGCTGGAGCTCCATCGCTTCCGTGTTTTGCTGAAAATCCTTCAATGCCTTCATCAACTGGTCGGCGGTCATTTCGCTCATAGAATCCTGAAGCCGCGCCATGGACTCCATCATTTCAGGTGTGATCACGTCCTGAAGAAGCTCGTTCAAATCGCTGAACTTGTCCATCAGATCGCTTGAGAAGAGGTCGTGCTTCTCCGCCTGTTCCATGATGTCGTTGATGGCGTCCTGGAGCGACTTCACCTCCTCAAGCTTGCTCTTTACCTCGTCCACCGATTTCTGGACAGCCTGCCTGTCTTCCCATTCCAGTTCCTCAGTCTTCAGCAGCTTCAGCTCCATCTCCTCAATGGACGCATTGATTTCATCGAGGTCGTTCAGGATTTCGCTCAGGTCCTCTTCGAGCATCTCCTCGCCCTCCTCAGTCCGGGCGAAAAGATCAGCCAGCGATGGAAACCGCGCGGTAAACTCACGGGAGAGCGACTTCTTTGGTCCGGAGATTTGATCGTTATCGTATAGCTCAAAATGGAACTGCACTTCATCTTCCGGCATCAAGTCTAGCGATGACAGATCCCAGACGTAAAAGACGTCTTGAGAAGTGCTCTCGTGTGAGATTGTAGGGATTGCCCTGACACTGACGCGGTTCGTCGAACCGACATATTCGGGGTGCTCCATTTCGTAGACGATCTGGAGGTTTGAGAATCCGAAATCGTCCTGAATATGGAGCTGAACCGGTATTGAGAAATCGCTTCCAAGTTCGGTCATGTCTGACGGCATCAACACTTCGATGGAGGGAAATGCGTCGGGAATGGGAAGGATCTTGTATTCGATTGGATCGAGGTTGCCGATGTTTCGATCGTCGAAGATATGGGACGTAAAGAACAGCTCGTCGTCAATTGTCAACTGGCCTGTGGCCCTGTTTCGTCTCACGCTAAGGTTGACAGTCGATCTTTCGCCTTCTTCCCGAGTGAAAGTATTGAGGTATCCTCTCGCAATATCGGCGTCGGAAGTGAGCGCCACGTCCACCGTGGAGCCGACCAGTCCGCGAATCTCCGCCACGTTCCCTTCCTGAACGGTTTTCTCCAGCCCGGCATATTCAGGCGGGGTGACCGTCACTGAGAAGTTTTCGATGGTCGGTCTGTCGATCACCGCAATGGAATGGGAAGGAGAAGAGATCTCCTTCCACCGCTCCCAGAATCGCTCAGCACGGACCACCGCTCTGTATTCGAGGTTTTGGAACACCTCCCCCGTATTGTAGTTGAAGTGCCCTTCCTCATCGGCGCCGAGCCGGACATATTCTTTCTCTTCCACGCTCTTAAACTCCAGCAGTAGTGAATCGGGAGCTTCACCTTCCACGGCAAAAGTCATGGAGGTTGAATCTCCCCCCATCATATAGATATCGCCCGTCAGGTTCATAATTCTGAAAGGGTGGGGAGGGTCAAAGCTGGTTCGGGGATGGATCCAGTGC
>LUOC01000147.1 GCA_001626655.1 Fidelibacterota bacterium REDSEA-S14_B6
GGGCGGGAGGCATTGAGAATGACACTGAAGATGAGGCACATGCTCCACCGAGTGACCGCCCCGACGCTTGTGATGCATTCTACTGAGGATATTACAGCGCCTTATGAAAATGGACCGAAAGTGTACGAAGCCGTTGGATCGGAAGATAAGGAGTTCATAAAATTCGACCGCTCCTCGCACATGCTCATGTATGATTGTGAAAAAGAAGATGTCTGGGACGCAACATTGAGGTTTGTACAGACAAGATCGAAGGTTTTGCAGAATGAGATACCAGTACCAGAGTAGTTTTTCGCGCGGCAACTATTTCGGCCCGAGGCTCTTTACAGACGCCATCAAACTGCTTATATCCATCAATTTTGTAATCTTCCTGCTCCAGTCGATCTCGGGGCAGGAACGAATCCTCTTCCAGCTTTTCGGCATCGTTCCCAAAAATACCTTCGGCCAGTTGATGCTGTGGCAGCCGTTCACTTACCTCTTTTTTCACGGCGGCATCTGGCACGTGCTGATCAATATGTTTGTTCTCTGGATGTTCGGTTCTGAACTGGAGACACTCTGGGGAAGACAGGAATTTTTGAAGTACTATTTTCTCACCGGCGTCGGGAGCGGATTGGTGACTGTCCTGTTCAGCCTCAATTCGCCTGTCCCTGTGGTGGGCGCGAGCGGCGCCGTCTACGGTATCCTGCTTGCATACGGTCTGATCTTCCCCAATCGCTATGTCTATCTCTATTTCTTTATTCCCGTGCGGGTGAAATACTTTGTCATCTTCATCGGCGCTCTCGCTTTCTTTTCTTCTATCGGCGCCGGTTCGTCAGGCGTAAGTCATCTCACTCACCTCTCCGGCATGCTCATCGGTTTTGGCTATCTGAAATCAAACGTCCGGCTGGATGCGCTGAAGAGCATTGTGCTGCAACAGAAAGACGGCATCCGCCATCGGATTATCAAGAAGAAACGCCGCCGCGATGACGACTTGCGGCTGGAAGTTGACCGCATGCTCGACCGAATTAATGAGGTGGGGTATGACGCCCTGTCTGAAAAAGAGAAGAAATTTCTTTACGAAGCGAGCAAGAAACTCGCCAAAGGTGAAGATCGCAACTGATCTTCAGCTGTCCCTTTCCATCCATTCATAGAGTAGCCCCCACCGCAGGCCGCGGTCGCTAACAGTAATCAACTGTTGCTGTAGCTGCTCCATAATCGATTCGAGGATCACCACTCCCATTGGGATAATGTCGGCCCGTTCCGGCGGAAGCCCCTTCAGCTTCATCCGCTCTGCCGTCGGCATGCTTGTGAATAGTTCCCCAAGCTGCGAGACTTCATTTCGAGACAAGGTACTCCCGTGAATGAGGGAGTGATCGTAATCATCCATCTCCAGCTCTACAGCTTTCAGCGTCGTCACCGTTCCGGCTACGCCGACGGTGACGGGTGAGGTCGGATTTGGCTCGAAAGCGTCCAGCAATTCTGTAACCGCTCGCGCCGCAGACTGGAGCTCTTCGGATAGGGGTGGATCGTTGTGAACAAATCTCTCTGAAAAAGAGACCGTACCTGCGTCCAGACTCATTTGTGACGTGATCCCGTTTCCGTCCCCAATCACAAGCTCGGTGCTGCCGCCGCCGATATCAATCATCACGAATGAATCTCCCAAGTGGGCGAAATCGTGCTGAACGGCTTTGAATGTCAACCGCGCTTCGTCATTGCCCGAGATGATCTGCAACGGAATCCCGAAGCGATCCTGAACCTCCTCTGCAAACAGCTGACCGTCTGAAGCGTTCCGGAGTGCGGCAGTGCCGGCGGCGGCAACGGTTTCGGCCCCGAGCAGTTTCATCTGCTCTGCAAAATGGTGCAGCGCCGAGAAGCATCGTTCCTTCGCTCCGGGGTGGAGGCGGCCTCCCGGCTGAAGCGCTTGCCCAAGGCGAACAATCCTTATTTCCTCGCTCACCGGTGTCAACATGCCGTTGTCCGTTTCGGCTACAGTCATGATGAGCGAGTTGGTGCCAAGATCAATGGAAGCGATTCTCATGAGGTGTCTTCCGAGAAGAGTGTTTTCATCTGCAATGCATTTTGGGCGGCCTGCCCGTGATGGCAATTATTGAAGAACAGATAAACCTTCGTGACACTCTCCGGCATCGCCTCCACGTCTTCCTTCCACTGAGACAGCTGTTCGGAAGAGTAGAGGTAGTCGTACCGATCGCCTTTTTCGGCATTCCACCACGTCTCTGAATTGCGTCCGTGAAACCGGACATAAGCGGTGTCTGTGGTCGTCGCATTTTGGCGCGGCAACAGGTTCGGGAGGGGAGGCCCATCCACATTCACGTAGCCGATGCGCATCTGCTTGAGAAAATCGTAAATGGCGTCAACGGATGTCCAGCTTGCGTGGCGGAATTCGACAAAGAGGGGCCAGTCCGACGTAAGTTTGCGGAGATGAATGAGATGCTTGCGGGAGGCTTTGCTGTTCTTGAAAGAATAGGGAAACTGTGCCAGGAGACCCTTGAGCCGCCCCGACTGTGCCATAGGTTCAAGTGAAGTGAACAGGCTCTCCATCGATGCCTCAATGTCGGTTCTTTTGTGCGTCACCTGCTTGTGAACTTTCACGATAAACTCGAACCGTTCATCTGTCTTGTTGATCATGCTCTCGAAAACGCTGGCGTGAGGAATTCGGTAGTAAGTGACATTAATCTCCGCGCAGTCGAAATGGGTGGCATAGTGGGGAAGCATTTCGCCGTCCCGCGCTCCTTCGGGATAGAACGGCCCTTTCCAATCCGGGAAGCTGTAGCCGCTGGTCCCTATCCTGATTTCAGGCACTGTTGTTGAGAGATGCTCTGTAACCGGTGATAAGGGCGTTCACCATTCGGTAGCGTATGAAAGGGTTACAGAGTGGAGACGGGAGGAGAGCATTCAGCAGCGCCACCGTTGCACGGGCGATGGGATTAAAGAGCAGCCACCCCAGCAGTTTTTTGAACACCCCACCGGAAACATAGTCTACGCCGAGCTCCTTGTCGAGCTCGGGATAATCGTTAAGGATTATAGGGAGGTTCCTTGCGCCGTAATCGCCGAAGTCGGCAAGCGCTTCCGGATACGGTTTTAGTTTATGCTGCCGCACAGCGATTTCGGGAGCGAAGAAAAGGTTCTGGGGGAAAGATTTCCAGAGGCGATAGGCGTAATGGAGGTCAATGCCGTAGCCGGATAGTTCTTCCTTGAATTCACCAGTTTTTTCCACTGCCGATCGTTTGATGGACGTAGCCGTCAGGATGAAATACCGATAAGGGAGCGGCCTTTCTCCGCCGATGAGTTTGGCACCGCGCCGCCCGTTGAAGAGGTAGCTGTGGTACTTCTCCGCGGGAGGAG
>LUOC01000148.1 GCA_001626655.1 Fidelibacterota bacterium REDSEA-S14_B6
GCAATGTCGCTCCCATAAGAGAGGTGGAACGGTTCACTGACGCCGCCGAGCCGGTTGATTCCGATGAACTGAAGCACCCTTTTATTGGCAGGATTTCGGGGAAGTTCAACTATAAGGCTCCGGCCCTCCGGCCGTTTAGAGATAGCCTCGATTTTTCTCTCAGGATACCCCTTGCTGTTGAATGCGTAGCAGGCGAAATCGGTGATGGCGAAGGGGTTACCGTCCGGGCTAACTGCTACGGTCAGAGACGATTCAGACTCGGAGACGATTTCCGCTTTGATGCGAACTGATGGAGCGTAGTAGAAAGTTCCCTGAATTCGAGACACATTTCCGGCGTGATCGAATAGGCGCAGTGCGATGGAGTGGTATCCCGGGGAGAGGGCCAACCTGCCGTTCCCTTCCCCTTTTACGAAGTCAGATCTCATCCCGTCACTGGTGATGAACAGTCGAGTGAAATCACCGTCGTTCAGCCTACGGAGAGAATTGTCAAACGTCATTTCCATGAGATGATTTCGGCTCAAGTCGTACCGATCGAATTCAAGCCGGAACCGCTCTGAATCGTTGATCGACAGCGAGGCGCCGGTGATGTTATACTTGATTGAAAAACCGGTGATTTCATCAACCGCCGACAGGGCCAGTCCGACAGTGCCGAACACATGAATTGTGTCCGGAAATTCGTAGACGGCGGTACTTAACCGTCGGAGAGGGAAAACCTGCGGCAGGGCGCCGCCGTTGATTCGAGCGTCCACGTCCAGCGGCGTTACGGCAATGCGGTCAGGTTTTGGTCTGTGTCTGTCATCCAATCCAAAGCCGCTTGTGAAAGGATTGACGGGCTGATCGAGCGTATCTCTCAGCTCGAAATGGAGGTGAGGGCCAAACGCGCCGCCCGAGTCGCCGGAATAGCCGAGCAGATCACCCTTGTTCACAACCATCTCATTGGGGCGGAACGTCTTCTCTACCTCATAAGACTGCCGTCTGCTCTGTTCCACTCTGACGATCCCATCAAGAAGTTCAGTAAAAGAATCCAAATGTGAATAGACAGCGGTCCTTCCATCAGAAAGCTTCTGATAGAGCACCCGTCCGTAACCGTAGGAGGAGACGCCAATTCTTTCCACATAACCGGTATCGACGGCGACCACTTCATGTCCTCTTTCCCCTTTTGTGGCGATGTCGAGGCCCGCGTGGAAGCGGCGGGGCCGGGGATCACCGAAATTAGATGAAACAACCCGCCCTACTTTCACCGGCCAGGTGTAGTCCTGCGCCGCCACGGTGACGCACAATGATAAAAGTGATACTGAAATGGCTGCGTAAGATTTCACTGATCGACTGGCTCGAGAGGCCAATTTAGACAAGCGATCCGAGGAGTATCAATGAAATTGTGGTCACTACAAAGATTCAAACCGAAACGGTCGAGAGAAAAAAGAAGGAGACGCCGATTGCTCGGCGTCTCCTTACTCGAGGGGAGGGAGGGAAGTCAATTATTCTTCTTTTGATCTCTACGGCTGTGGAGGCTGAGAGTTCCACGGGCCGAACAGTTGATTTAGTTCTGTGAATTCTCTTCTATATGGTTAAATTGACTCAACAGGTATGGGGCCAGAACATTCAAACTCGGAGGTACTGTAATGAAACGACTGGTAGCGCCGCTGATTGCGGTTTTACTCTTGATTCCGGCACAGCGTGCCGACGCGCTATTCGGCATCGGTCTCAAGTATGTGTCCGACACTTTCTCTGTTGGAGAGTGGAGTGACGGGGACGACTTCTTTACTCTCACCGGCGGCGGATTTGAGGGGGCGCAACTTGGGGGCGTTTTTGTCTACATCGATGCTATTCCCTTCATCGATTTGGAGGCCAGTTTTGAGACAACGGTGGCGCCGTACGATCTCAGCTTCGATAACCCAGTGGTGGATCCTCTGAATGCCGAGTTCGGTTGGGCCAGACTCTCACAGTACTATACAGCGCGAAAGAAGGTTTTCGGGCTTGGCCTTCCCATTCTTGGAGGGGGCGCCATTCATGTTGGCGGTGGAATCAATTCGCATCAAACTTCCAAGCTCGCCGATAGGGAGCTGATGACCAGCATTCTCGGCGACCTTGCCACAGGCGGCGCCGGTATGGATCTTGAATCCGCCGTAACTGATTTTGTTCAGAACGAGGATAACTGGACTGAAGGGTCGGGCATTCATGTTCAGGCAGGTCTTCAGGTGAAGGTTGTCACGTTCAGCGCCTTCGTCAATTATCGGTTGACCATGGCCGAGGATGTGGTGCCGGGAGCGAAAAGTTTTTCGTCCTTGTGGGCAGGATTGGCCTTCGGGTTCTAGTCAGCGAAAGAAATAGCTTAAGGAAAGGGGCGGCGTTAGCCGCCCTTTTTTTATCGAGAAAACGGGGCCACAGACTGATACGTCCAGCTCTCTAGATCCTGTGAGACGTAATGTCTGCCGTTCGCCGTCATGGCGAGATAAAATGGGTGAGTCCCCTCCTGTGCAGACATCAGGGCCAGAGAAACGAAATCATCTCTTGTGTCGACTCTGACGCTTCGTACAAATGACTCGCCGGCGGTGTAAATATTCTTGTTTTCCATTTTGTAGATAAATCCCTGGTTGGTCATGGCCGCGAAGCCCATGACCGGTGGCGCGATGCCGAACTGGTAAGGTACAATTGCGACTACAGTTTCACGCTTGTTGGCGGATTCTTGCTTTGACGCTTCAGCTTTCTCAAGGATTGTGTTAATCTCGGCGAGGGTCTCGGGTGATACCGATTGTCCCGGTGGGCCTTGAGGCCCCGCCGGACCGGCCGGTCCCTGTGGGCCGCGCTTTCCTGGGGCTCCATCTTTTCCCGCCGCACCCTGCTCACCGGCAGGCCCTGGAGGGCCGGGCTCACCTTGCTGGGCCGGCGTGGAACAGCCGACGATCAGGCAGGCAAGAGAGGGGACAATAAGCTTCTTCAAAAAGGAGAGGTGAGGAATTTCTCGAGCGCGGGGAATTTCTGTATGAAGAATGGAATCGCTCTCGCCCATGCCAGCGCCATGATGATCAGGAGCTCTGAGGAAATGGCGACAATAAATGATGTGATGGCCGTCCTGAGATGCTTGTATTTGTAGGAGTTGATCATCCCCAGCGAATAGACCTGATTGGCGAAGAGAGTGTATGTTTTCTCCCGATCGCTGGCCACCGAGCGGAGATGTTTTGAATACCCCCTCGAACTCTTGTACTGACTGATTCCGGCGAAAAAAAGCGGATTGGAGTTGTCATCCTCCTCTTTCGCCTTCTCCGACCGCACCCTCGGCACAATGACCAAAATCAGGTTAATGATGGTCGTCAGCGCAGCCACGAAGTAGACCAAGACGAAAACGAAGATGAACCATGTCATCTGCATCTTGAGGAAGTGGACGATGAAGAAGACCATGAAGACGCCGAGGATCGAAAGAAGGGTGAACGCCTTCTGATCCGTTCGCATCAGGATCTGGTTCTCGTTTCCGAGAATCTGAAAAAGGGTTGCTAACTCCCGTTCGTAATCGGGCTTCCTGGGGCGGCCGGGCGACCGCTTGGGCGGAGCGGGTTCTTTCTTGCTTGCTTTGGGCATATCCTTGTCTTACCTCAAACGGCGGTTCAGAAACCGCCGAATTTACCGTGTGAGATGCGAATATACACTGTTGTATCTCAAGGATGCAATTACCGTAACGGCTCGGCTAGGACGGCCGTTCGGATCCATTCTGAACTACCGCCCCCGTCCCGCTCTGTCGCCGACAGTTTGACGATGTAAATTCCGATTCTCGCACGCCGGCCCGAGTCTGTCGTACCGTCCCATCTTATCACCCCTTCCGAGGCGGTGGCCATATTCTTCGCCACAGTCCGTACAGACCGTCCGATTCCGTCAAAAATCTGGACAGTGACGTAGGCGTGAGGAAAGGGGAGATTATAACTGATAAACAACTGATCATCGAATCCGTCGCCATCAGGAGAGAAGGGGTTTGGAGTCAGTTCAACAGCTCCCGCCGCCGGTATATGTTCGAGAAAAATACTGTTCACGACGCCCGGCGTCATTTTCGACGGATCAACACAAGTCCCCCATCTCTCGGCGAGGTGAGAATGGAAAGATGGATTCAGCTTCTCCAGTGATCGCCCGGCTTGCCCGCCCCAGTCTGAACTGAAGCTGAGGGAGTCGATGATTTTTCCCGTCATGTCGAAGAGGTAAACCGAGTCGCCGCTGTTGTTCAGCGATGGGAAGGGATCGGTCGGAACAATCAGGTTTGAGTCGGTCGAGAGAGAGCTGTCGGCAGCCACCACGACATAGCCGGACGGAAATAGATTGAATGGAGGGAGATGGCGCGGTTTCGACGTGTCGCTATCCGAAATCGACCATGCCTCAAGATTAATAG
>LUOC01000149.1 GCA_001626655.1 Fidelibacterota bacterium REDSEA-S14_B6
GGCAGAAGCAGACTCGTTTGCGATTTTGCTGTAAATCCATTTACATGTGACACCCACTACAAAGACATCCGTCAACGGCCGACCGTAGGAGAGACCTAGCATCACATCCGAGGCGCCAGCGTAAGTGCCGTCACCATCGGGTGCCCGCAAGGTTGTCACTTCCACATCGTCCATCTGAAGCGTGTTGACGGAAAAGGCGATACCGCCGCCTCCTTTCAAGGCTGTTGCAGCAACGGCGGAATGGAGACGGAGGTCCATGATCCAGTCTGTTGAAGATGCTGCGAAATTCGTTCCTTCCATACGGCCCAGTCCCGCGGGATTCCAGAAGGCGGCGGTCGGCCCATTTGCGGCGGCGACAAAAGCTTCACCCATAGCCATCGCCCGAGGTCCGACACCGATCTTGAGGAAACTGGCCGCAGTGGTCCCGACCTTGCTCTCAAACTCTTTCACATCGACCTGGGCGGAGAGAAGTGAAAGCCCCAGAGTTACGGCAGTAATCAGACGGTTTCTCATCGCACCACCATGATCTTCCCGGTTGTTTCCAGCGTACCGCCATTCGACTCTGTTTCGATGTGATAGAGATAAACGCCAAAAGCCACTTCCATATCCGATTCATTGTGGAGGTCCCACCACTCGAAAGAACCACCGTTGTGCTCGATGGTTCGGACCAGGTCTCCGGACACGGTATAAAGCTTAATAGTACAGGTCTCCGGCAGGTTCGTAAACTGAAGGCGGTGCTGTCCTTCACGGGAATCCCACGCCGCCGAAACAACAAAGGGGTTGGGGACTACCTTCACGAGATCAAGATCGGGTTTGTCTAGAGTCTTTGAGGCTACGGTCGAAAATCGAAAAACATCATCGCTCTGCAGCGGGCGCATGGTGAGGAGATGCCATCGATCCCCCTGCCAGAGCGTTGATTCGTAGAGCGAATCTGCTTCATCAAAGCCGAAGCTGAGGGTGAAAAGGGCGTAATTCGCTTTTACTGAATTGAAATTCCCGCTGGGGAATTCACTCCCTATCGGAACGCTGAGAACAGATATATCGTCGTTGGGACCCCATTCGTCTCTTGGATTTCTGTCCTTGAACAGTGAATGAAGCTGAAACCTATTGGTGGAGTCAGTAATGTCCCATACCGTAAATGGGACCGAAACGACATTCTGTTTCGGCTGCCCTCCGTAGCGAGATTCGTAACCGGAATTGTCGAAAACGATTTCAAGGTCCCGGCGGGGGACTTGCGGGGCCCTGATAGAACCGGGCAGATCCACCGCCACATTCCCGCCAAGATAGTGGGAGCTGTCACCCTCCACAAGGAGGAAACCAAGAGTGTCGGCTGGATCATCGATTACCGAGAGCCTGAAGCCGTTGATGATGGGCCCATTGTCATAACCCATCCAGGAGAGCTCCGCAGGAACAACTGGCATGTGGTTCAGAATAGTATCTTGAGCGGTCGTTTTTTCAATCAAGTAATATGACTTTTCCAGCTCGCTGGTATAATGAATCCCGACAGTGTATTCTGTTTCAGTAAGGAGATCGGGGTCGTATAGATCCACGATAATTGCACTTGTGGAGACGCCGGAAATATGTTCAACGCCTGCATCGGAGAGACGCCCTTTCTCAATGCCGTTCAGCGGCTTACTGGGGATGACAGAGACGGTGTGGGGATTCGCCAACGTATTTGGCGTCGTGGCAGGATTAAGTTCATTGAGAGGGACGTCGAGCGTCAGATCACTTCTGTCATAAGCCGTTACCGCATACCAGTATTCTACACCGTTCACGACAGTCGTGTCGATCCAGCTGTGCATCAGGCCGTTGTCCATTCCGCTATCGACAAGGCGTGTCTTAACCTGGAACACATCGCCGGTCTTAATACAATCCTCCGGTACTGAATCACAATCCTCTGACGAATTCTTTAGCTGGACTACTGCGCCTCCGACATAAATCAGTTTACCGGACGTATATGGCGCTACTGTAATGGGGTCGCTGCCCGAGACATAAACGAATTTTGGGTCAGTATCCCAGTTGCCGGTATGGAGTATGGAGAAACCGTCCGTCAGGAACTGCCGGTTTAGCGATAAAAGCCAACCGTTCCGGGAATCGTAGACGCTGAAGGTTGTGTCCGTAACAAAAGTGATGAGATAAGTGTTTTCCACAAAGTTGGTCGTGCTGGGTACGATGCCCCAAGCCTCAATGGTGGCGTTAGATTTGATGGATGTATGGGCGGTCTCGATGGTACCCAGCTCTTCAACCGTGTTGAACTTGTTGAAGTCTGCCAGCGGTTTGAAGCCGAGAGGGTAGGTGGTCAAATCGTCAGTCGTCTCGCCCCAGCTGGCGCCTAGATCGGTGCTTCGATAGACGCGATACCCCTCAAAGTCTGCTTTGTCCGTCAACCTGTCACGACTGTTTTCTGCCGATTCTGCATCCCAGTAGAGTGTCACCTGTTCATCACCGGTGACTGCGTTCACCAGTGGAGGATCAGGGGCCGACGGTGTTTTGAAATCGTTATTGAATACGGCAAGGGCGGCCTCGGCGGTCTTGATTAACTGCTCCCGACTATCCGCTGTCAAAATGGCGACCACGACCGACTGCGTATCTTTCGGAGCGATGGTGAAATCGCCGCTCGCCATGACATAGACGATATCCTTATTTACTTGAGGACTGGGGGAGAAGACTCCCGGTTTCATGTAGTCATATTGCGCTTCATCCCGGGATTTGTAAAGCACGCCGCCAATCTCTCCGGACTGAGGCATCCTGCCGTAAGTGAACGATTTCCAGGAGGTCATTCCGAGAAGCTGGCCATCGGAGCTCAAGCGCCCCGACGCCCGGCTTTCCCTCTCCCCGAAGGTCAAAGGCTTCATTGTCAAAATCGCGCATAATCCAGTACGACTCCTGTGAACCGATAGGCTCGTGTCCGAAGAGCGGAAGTCCCGGCCAGCCGCTGGGTCCGACAGGAATCCCCGCCGGCCAACTCAACGGCCAGCTGTTGGGGTCGTCGCTCATGGCCACGGGGGGGCTGTAACCGCCGGCGTTGAGCCCCGGTATGGGATTGAAATTCTTTTCACCGTAATCGTGGTAAGTATCGCTCACCAGCGGCACGGCGTTGCTGGTGCCGTCGTCGGAGGTGTCCACCATGGCGCCGACCATGACCCCGATCTGCCATGCGTAATACCGCTCCGTATTGGTAGGGTACTCCACCGACGGATTGAAATAGCCGATGAGACCGTAATTGGTAAAGTAGGTGGCGATCTTCCCATCGTTGTGGATGTTGTAAGCCTGTCTCTTATACACATCTGGGGCAAAGATTATTCTTCTCACCAAGCCACCTCTATCCCCATCATCACACGGCGGGGCGGCGCATACATTCCCGGATCATTAGTGCCGTCGGGTGTGGTGTCTGCGTAGAGCGATCGGTCCGGGAGGCCGGTGGTCGGGTAAACGTAAAGGGCGTTCTTTCTGTTGAGGAGATTCTCAATCTGAACGAAGAAGCCGAAGCTTTCGGCGAGAGGCATATCGAAAGAGCGGGAGAGATAGACGTCAAGATAGAATGTACTCGGCTGCCGTTCACTGTTCTTTTCGCCAATCCGCATCCCCTGCGTGTTCAGCGGAGTGTAAGGGATGCCGCTGCCGTAGTTGGCGATGAGGGAGAGGTTCCAGTCACGGACCGCCATCGCCTGAAGCTGACTCGTGTTGAGGTCGAGCGTAAAGTTGACGGTGTGGCGCTGGTCCCAGTCAAGGGGGAGGACGCGCTTCGGCCGCACCCTCGGCGGGAAGGAGTAGAGATCGTAAAAAGCCTCGAACAGGTCGGAGCTATTCCCTTCGGCCCGGGAGAGGGTGTAGTTCAAAGACGCCGAGAGGGAGCGTGAAAAGGTGTTATCCACTGAAACTTCAATTCCCCTGACGTTGGCGTAGTCGGTGTTGATGTACCGGGTAAAGTTGATGGCCCCCACATAGTTGAGCCGCGATGCGATAAGGTTCTGGATATCCTTGTGAAAAGCGGTAATGTCGAGCCGGAGGGCGCTGCCGATCTGCTGTTCCCACCCAATCTCCATGGCGACGGTCTTCTGCGGTTCGAGGTCAGGATCACCCAGTGTAGGAT
>LUOC01000015.1 GCA_001626655.1 Fidelibacterota bacterium REDSEA-S14_B6
GCTCTACGGCGCTGCCCCTTCTCATGAGGTTACCATGGATGTGGATGTGGAACCGGTCATGAGTTTCTGCGGTCCCATTGTGAATATCCGGCGGCGGGTGCAAGCCGGAACCCAGGTTAGTTATGGAGGTGTTTATACCACTGTAAACGAAACCAATATTGCCGTTATACAAACGGGCTTTGCGGACGGTTTTCCCCGGCCATGGTATGAGCGTGGATTTGTGAGCTATAAAGGATTGGAATACAAGATAGCAGGACGGGCCTGCATGGATCAGTTCATGGTTGACTTCGGCACCGATCAGCCTGAGGAGGGAGAGACTGTACTCATCTGGGGGAAGGACGAGAACAACCACATCCCCATTGAGGAGATCAGCAAAGAGATTGGGATTAATCCGTATACGCTCTTCAGCGGTCTTGGAGGAAATAGGATTGAAAGGGTGTTCTTGAATGAATAGGAAAACTGTCGCTGCTTCAGTGCTGTTACTCATCTGGTCGTGCGCCGTCCCTCCACCGCCGGAAACTTCACCGTCCGCAAGTGGTGTCACTCTCTCTGAACTGTCTCTCGAGCAAAAGGTGGGACAGATGTTCATGGTGAGGTACACGGGGGATTTTTACAGAAACGACGCCTTCACTTTCCGCAATGTAAAACGGCTGATCACTGAGCGTCACCTCGGGGGCGTGATTCCTTATTTCGGTTCGGTTCACGGCACGATTGCAAATCTGAACGAACTCCAGTCGGCTGCACGAATTCCGCTCCTCGTCGCCGCCGATTATGAACGGGGGGTGGGACAGCATCTCGATGGAGCGACTCTCTTTCCGACGAACATGGCCATGGCGGCGACCGGCGATCCGAATCTGGCGTACGAGCAGGGAAAAGTAACCGCCATCGAAGCGAGGGCCGTGGGCGTCCATGTCACTTTCGCTCCTGTGATGGACGTCAACAGTAATCCGAAGAATCCCATCATCAATTTCCGCTCTTACGGCGATTCACCCGAGCTTGTCTCCAAGTTCGGCAACGCGTTCATTAAGGGGGCGCAGGAGAACGGCCTCATCGCCTGCGCGAAGCACTTTCCCGGCCACGGTGATACAGGAGTCGATTCACACACCACACTCCCGATCATTGAAGCAGATGAGGCGACGTTTCGAAAAGTAGACTTATCACCGTTCAAGGACGCCGTCGAATCGGGCGTGAAGATGATAATGACGGCCCACATCGCCATTCCAGTTTTGGACGATTCGCGGCTGCCGGCCACACTTTCGTATAAACTAAGTGAACAGATTCTTCGAGACGAGTTCGGATTTGACGGAATCATCGTCACCGACGCCATGGAGATGGGCGGCATCACAGAAGCCTTCTGGTCTGCTGAGGCGGCTGTCCGTACGATCGAAGCAGGCTCGGACATTGTTCTTCTGCCCCTCGATAATGACACCGCCATCGACGGCGTGTTGAAGGCTGTCCGAAACGGGCGAATTTCCGAGGAGAGGATAGACAGATCGGTGCGGAAAATCCTTAAGGCAAAACAGGAGTTGGGACTGTGGCGGGAGAAGACTGTTTCCATAGATCGTGCCCGGGAGACCCTCGGGAAGTGGTCGCACAGATCTTCGGCGCAGGAAGCGGCGAGGAAATCCATTACACTGGTGAGGGATGAAGACGGAACTGTTCCCATCTCTCCCGGCGAGAGCAAGTGGCTGAGCTACATTCTTCTGGCGACAGACGAAGGGATGCTCAGTTATTCCCGTCCTTTCAGATCGGCCGTTTCGAGGCTGCACGGAAACGTCGAATCGCAGTTCCATTATCAGCCGCTCTCGGAGAGTCAGATTTCTGACATTATCGCCGAAGCCGACAGTTCCGACCAGATACTTGTGTCGTTGCTGATCCGCGTTCGAATGAATATCGGATCAATAACAATCGATCCTTCCCATCGAGCCCTCATCGATCGGCTTCAGGAGACTGGGAAGAGAGTGACTGTCGTCTCCTTCGGCTCGCCCTACGTGACAGATGTGGATGGAATAGGGACATACCTTGCGGGATACGGTTACGGTTCAATCTCTATGACCGCTATGGCCAATGCGCTTTTTGGAGGCGCTTCCGTGGCAGGGGTCCTTCCTGTCAATCTCAGTCCGGCCCTTCAGCAGGGATTCGGAATGGAGAGAATGATCGGGAAACCGCTCGCCGCGTCGAAAGAGAGGGTGGACTTTTCCGACGCTACAGCCGTAATGGAACAGGCCATCGAAGATTCCATTTTCCCCGGTGCGTCGGCGGTGATTCTCCACAACGGAGAAATCGCCTGGAGTCATCAAACCGGAAGGCAGACATATGAGGAAGCTTCACCGGAAGTTTCATCCGAGACAATCTATGACATGGCTTCCCTGACAAAAGTGGCCGCGACAACAGCGGTGGTGATGAAACTGGTGGCGCAGAAGAAACTTCCACTGGATGAACCGGTGAAAGATTTCATTCCTCAGTTTTCCGGCGGCGGGAAAGAGATGGTTACTGTTCGGCACCTTCTGACT
>LUOC01000150.1 GCA_001626655.1 Fidelibacterota bacterium REDSEA-S14_B6
GTCCTGCAATGACGCGGGGGTCGTCGAAGGGGTGTATTTCAACGGCGCCCGTCTCCTCTATCACAGAGGCGAGTGTCGTCTCCCGGGAGGCGAGCGTCGGTTCGCAAAAGGTGATTTCGGCGCCGTAGCTCTCCACAGCTTTTTTCTTGATCTCCGGAGCGGTCTCCGGCATGACTACATATGCCCTGATCCCCCTCAGTTTTGCCGCAAGGGCCACCGCCGCGGCGTGGTTCCCCGACGAGTGCGTACCGACGCCCCGCTCCGCCTCTTCATCGGTGAGGGAGAAGACAGTGTTGCACGCGCCGCGGAACTTGAAGGCGCCGACCTTCTGAAGGTTCTCGCACTTGAAATGAAGGGTCGCTTCTGCCATGGCGTCAAGGGCGCGGCAGGTGAGAACGGGCGTCCTGTGGGCGTAAGGGGCGATGCGTGCGGCGGCGGCCTGAATGTCGTCAAGTGTTGGAATCGGGTGACTCATGTGTCAGCGGAGCGGCTGGGAAATTGTGATGAGCAGACCGTCTGGATCGACACAGTTAGTGGACCGTATGCCCTCCTGCTCTTTCGTCTCAGGTTTTGAAAGAAAGGTAACTCCCTTCGCTGTGAGCGCTTCGTAAGCCTCGTCCACACTCTCCACATTAAAGGCAATGAAGCACGTGCCGGCGACAGGTTCTGTTTCAGTTGCGGCGTCGGAAGCGGTGCCAAGTTTTACGCCGTGATGGAGGGCCAGCGTCGTCTCGCCGGTATCGAATTCGCTCCACCATTCAGATTCGAACCTCGAGGTAAGACCGAGCTTATCTCTGTAAGATTCCAACGACTGTGTCATGTCGGAGACATTCACCATTGTGTAGCTAAGTTGCAACAATATCTACTTCTCCTCAGTTTGTTAGTTTTGGGCCGATGGTTAACTTTTCCGCCTCAATTGTACTGATTTTCCACAAGTCGGTCAATAGAACAACAAATCACAGTGATTAAAGTTTCCAACCTGTCGAAAGATTTTAAGTTGAGCCGCAAGCAGCGTCGCGAGCACGGCGATGAGTACAGAGACAGGAAAACGCTTAAGGCGGTGGAGAACGTTTCATTTGAATGCGAGCCGGGCCGCGTGTTCGGTCTCATCGGTCCCAACGGCGCCGGAAAAACGACCACATTGAGGATCATTTCCACCATGCTGAAGCCGTCGAGTGGGAGCGTTACTGTGGCCGGATTTGATACACAGGAGAGCCCGAAGGAGGTCCGGCGAAACATCGGTTTCATGACTGCCCAGACGGCCCTCTACGATCGGCTCACGCCGACGGAAATGGTGCAGTACATTGCCGATCTCTACGGAATGAATTCCACCCTTTTCGAGGAGCGGAAGAACAGGATATTCTCCATGCTCGATATGGAGTCGTTTGCCGACCGGCGAACCGCTCGTTTGAGCTCCGGAATGAAGCAGAAAACATCCATCGCCCGGACGATTATACACGATCCCGCCGTTGTCGTTTTTGACGAGCCGACCACAGGTCTCGACGTCATGACCGCCCGGCGAATCATAGAACTGATCCGAACGTGCAGGGAGGAGGGGAAGACGGTAATCTTCTCCACACACCACATGGCGGAGGTGCGGCTCCTCTGCGATGATCTGGCTATCATCCACAGCGGGAAGCTCTACTTTCACGGGACGAAGGAACAGTTTGAATCACAGATGCAGGCCGATTCTTATGAAGATGAGTTCGTCCGCCTCGTGGGGGAGGCGTAGCGTGGGTTGGTTCGTCATATTCGTGAAGGAACTCACCGATATGCTCCGAGACCGCCGGACGCTCTTCATGATGATCGGTGCGCCCCTTGTGATCATGCCTCTGCTGATGACGACGATCATTAAGGTGACTGAATCGCAGGTGGAGAAAGCGAGATCGAAGGAGCTGAAAATCGCCGTGCTTGGCGGTGACGCCGCGCCGGAGTTGACGGCCCGGTTTTCGGCGGAGGAGCGATTCAACATTTTCACCGATATCGACGAAGATAGCGTCCGCGCCATGACCGCCGAGGAGACGCTGGACGGCGCCGTCATCATACCGTCAGGTTTTTACGAACTGATCAAAATGGACCGGCAGGCGTCGGTTAAGCTGATATTCAAGTCATCTGAATCTTTTGATGCCGCACGCAGGCGTATAGAGAACATCGTTGGTCAGTACAGCGCCGAGATCGTCAATGAAAGGATCGACAGACTGGATCTTGATCCGACACTCTTTGAGGCGGTAGTGATCGTGAAGGAGGATGTGGCGTCAACTCGGGAATCGTTTGCGGAAAACGCCGGCGGATTCCTTCCGTATCTGTTTATCATTTTTGGCTTTATGGGCTCCATGTATCCTGCGCTGGACCTCGGCGCCGGCGAGAAGGAGAGAGGGACGCTGGAGACAATTCTATCATCGCCGGCAAGCAGATTCGACATCGTCTTAGGGAAATTCCTCGTGGTGATGCTCTTTGGCGTCTTGACCGCCCTCGTCGCCATTCTGGGTGTATTCATCATGGTGTGGCAGCTTCCGTCACTGGAGGTGGACATCAAGGCAGTGGTGATGGATATGCTCGGCGCGCAGCGGATCATTTTCATCATGAGTCTCGTCCTGCCTGTGACGGCGTTTTTTGCGGCCACGGGGCTCGCCATTTCGATTTTTGCAAAGTCCTTCAAGGAGGCGCAGAGCATTATGGCGCCCCTCAATTTTGTCATCATTATTCCTGCCGCCATCGGAATGCTGCCGGGGTTTGAACTCAACTACGCTACCGCGGCGATCCCGATTCTCAACCTTGCCCTCGCCACCAAGGCGATCCTTGCGGGGAATGTAGAGCCGATCCTGATGGCCGAGGTGTATCTGTCGCTTTTTGCTCTCGCCGGGATCAGCATCTTCGCCTGCGCCAAATGGTTCAACCGGGAAGAGACTCTCTTCCGTTCCTGATCAAATGATGGTTCGGCCACATCCTCGGCTGTCAAGGCTCAGTTCTTCACTTCTCCTCTCCACTGTTCTAATTCTTTCGGACGGCTGTACAGCGAGGGAAACCGAGGCGCCGGCCGGGATGGCGCTGATTCCCGGCGGCACGTTTATGATGGGCGGCAACAGCCCTCAGTCCAGCGCCGATGAATTCCCGCGGCGGAAGGTGAAAGTGAACGCCTTCTACATGGATGTACACGAGGTGACGAACCGGCAGTTTTCCGAGTTCGTTGAGAGCGCCGCTTACGTCACAGTCGCCGAACGGGCAGTCGATTGGGAACAGTTGAAGAAGAATGTTCCACCCGGCACACCGAAGCCGCCAGAACAACTGCTCCAACACGGAGGGGCCTGTCTCACTCAGCGATGAAAGGCAGTGGTGGGAATGGAAAACGGGCGCCAATTGGCGGCACCCTCTCGGTCCGGGAAGCGATATCGGAGAGATGATGGATCACCCAGTAGTACATATAGCTTGGGATGATGCTATGGCATATGCCCAATGGTCCGGAAAGAGGCTTCCTACAGAAGCCGAGTGGGAATGGGCTGCCCGGGGCGGATTGGATAATCCCACTTATCCATGGGGAAATACACCAGCTTCTAGATCTGCATCTAAAGCCAATTTTTGGCAGGGGAAGTTTCCCTATAAGAACTCCTCTAGAGATGGTTATAATGGTAGTGCACCGGTAATGTCTTACATGCCTAACGGTTATGGATTGTATGATATGGCCGGTAACGTATGGGAG
>LUOC01000151.1 GCA_001626655.1 Fidelibacterota bacterium REDSEA-S14_B6
CTTACGGTTATTAACTCCGGAGGGGCGCCGGAGCGGAGTCGAGGGCCTGACTTCAGCGTGATAAAATGCAGCGGGGCTTGCCGCGCGTAGCACGGTGAAGCGCGGTGGACACTATAGGATTCCCCACAGGGTCCTTCAGGGAACCGGTGACCCCCGTCCGCCGGCTGGCGGAGCGATGTTCTGAATTCCAGGTCTCCACCAATCGGGAGGATACTGAGTACTCACTGGTCTTGGAAGTGCGGAAATGTGGACGCTATAGGATTCGAACCTATGACCCCCGCCTTGTAAGGGCGATGCTCTGAACCAGCTGAGCTAAGCGTCCAAAAAAATGCGGCTGTCTGTCCCGTACCGAAGATACTAAGTATCGAGGTCGGGAAGCTAACCGTCCGAGTCTAAGCTTCGGCGATCTGGGCTGAAGCGGCGGCGGCCCGTTTCTTCTTCTTCGGCTTCACCGGCTTTTTGGCGAAAGCGTGGCTAATCACTTCACTCAAGTCTTTAACGAAGTGAAAAGTCATATCCTTCACCACCTTCTCCGGAATCTCTTCCAAATCCTTCTGATTGAAGTGAGGAAGAATCACTTCTCGAATCCCGGAGCGATGTGCCGCGGTCACCTTCTCACGAATACCTCCGACGGGAAGCACGGCTCCCCGAAGGGTTATCTCGCCGGTCATGGCGAGTGTGTCCTTCACCGGCTGTCTTGTCAGAAGCGAGACGATGGCGATGAAAATTGCCGTTCCGGCCGAAGGGCCGTCCTTCGGGATGGCGCCGGCCGGGACATGGACGTGGATATCGGTGTCCTCGTGGAAGCTCGGCTCAATGCCGAGCTTTTCGGCGTTGGCCCGGACATACGAGAGCGCCGCAGTGGCAGACTCTTTCATGACGTCTCCGAGCTTACCGGTGAGGGTCAGTCCCCCCTTGCCAGGCATGCGTGACGCCTCAATAAAGAGGATGTCACCGCCAACAGACGTCCATGCGAGACCGATGACAACGCCTGCTTTCTTCATCCGTTCAGCCATCTCGGCATAGAACCGCGGGGCGCCGAGGTATTTGCCTACCGCTTCCTTGGTAATCTTTGCCGGAGCGGTTTTGCCCTCGGCCCGCTCCCGTGCCACTTTCCGGAGAACATTTGAGATCTCCCGCTCCAGACTCCTTACACCCGCTTCACGCGTATAAGACCGGATTAGTTCCTTGATCCCCGCCTCGGTGAACGAACAGTCCTTCTTCGTGAGGGCGTTCTCCTCCAACTGTTTCGGGATGAGGTACTGCCGGGCGATCTTGATCTTCTCCTGCTCGATGTAGCCGGAGAACTCTAGAATCTCCATCCTGTCCCGGAGCGCCGGAACGATAGGATCCTGAAGGTTCGCCGTGGCGATGAACATGACGTTGCTCAGATCAAAGGGGACTTCCAGATAGTGATCGCTGAATGAAAAGTTCTGTTCGGGATCGAGCACTTCCAAGAGCGCCGATGAAGGATCGCCGCGGAAGTCGGCCCCAACTTTGTCGATCTCATCGAGCATGAAGAGCGGATTGTTCGTCCCCGCCTTTTTCAAACTCTGGATGATCCGTCCCGGGAGGGCGCCGATGTATGTCCGGCGATGGCCGCGAATCTCTGCTTCGTCCCTGACGCCGCCGAGAGAAATCCGCACGAACTCCCGTCCCATGGAACGGGCGATGGAGCGGCCGAGCGAAGTTTTTCCCACACCCGGCGGGCCGACGAAACAGAGGATCGGCCCTTTCACTCGACCGTCTTCCGTCTTTTCTTCTTTAAGCTTTCTCACGGCGAGGTATTCGATAATCCGTTCCTTAACGTCGTCCAAGCCATAATGGTCGTCATCAAGAATACGCTTCGCCTCCTTCGTATCGACTCTATCCTTGGTCGACTCGCTCCACGGCAGGTCGAGGAGCCAGTCCAAGTAAGTCCGTGAGACGGAATACTCCGGTGACTGAGGAGGGATCTTGCTGAGGCGGTCGAGTTCCTTCAGCGCAACCTTTTCCGCTTCCTCACTCATCTTCGCCGCTTTGATCTTCTCCTCCAACTCGGACAGCTCAGCCGATTCATCCTCTTCGCCGAGCTCTCGCCGAATCGCTTTCATCTGCTCCCGGAGATAGTATTCCCGCTGCGATTTTGATATTTCGTCCTGGACCTCGGTCTGAATTTTTTCGCCAAGATTGATCCTCTGGATTTCTCTGTTCAGGAGTACCGTCGCTTTCTCCAGACGCTCCTTCACGTCCAACTCCTCAAGAATCTCCTGCTTCTCCTGAGTGGGAATGGTGACGAGGGAAATGACCCTGTCGGCAAGACGCCCCGGCTTCGAGATGGAACTGAGAACGCCGGAGTGCTCCTCAGTGAGGTAAGGCGCCACTTTCACAAGATCTTCAAAACTATTCCGGATCGACTTGGCCATCGCTTCCGATTCGAGCCCCTCCAGCTCGTCGTCCTCTACACGCTGAACGGCAGCTTTGAAGTAAGGCTCATTCTCAACAAAAGAGAGAACCTTGACGCGGTCAACACCCTGAATGATGGCTGATTTGCTGTTGTCCGGCATATCAAAAACTTTCAGCACCATTGCGAGGGTGCCCCAGGCATAGAGCTCATCGGATGTGGGGTTCTCCTCCCCGCCGTCCTGCTGCGCCACCACAAC
>LUOC01000152.1 GCA_001626655.1 Fidelibacterota bacterium REDSEA-S14_B6
GAGATCGGACAGGAGACCGGCGATGTTACCGTCGTTATGGCGTTCAACGTGCTTGGAAACGAAGTCCGGCGGCACTTCAATATCGCAGTCCAGAAAGATCAGAAGCTCTCCCTGCGCGGCCCGAAGACCGCTGTTCCTCGTGGCGGAACGGCCCCGGTTTGTTTCATGATGTATGATCTTGCAGCTGTCAGCCCACGATTCACGGTCGATCACGCTCGACGTGGAATCGGTGGAGGCGTCATTAACAACGATGATTTCTCGCTCCGCCTCAGGATAGTCTTGATCAAGAAGAGGGGGGAGTGTTACGGAGAGGATGTCGGCCGCGTTGAAAGCGGAAACGATGACGGAAACCTTCATCTTACCGATGGGCGCCTACCTCGAGAAAACATTGTGGTAGACGTCGGATGTCATCTTGGCCACCTGCTTCCAGAGAAAATTCCGCTCGATGTGCATTTTCAGTCTGTTGTCCTTGGGGGCGTTCAACGCTTGCTCGATTCCGGTGCGAATCTCCTCCACCGAATAGGGGTCTACATAGTGAGCCATATCTTCAAAGTAATCCTTCGTTCCGCCGTAAGGCGTGATGACAATCTGTGCTCCGGCAAGACCAGCCTCAAGTGCCGCTATCCCCGGAGTTTCATAACGTGCCGGCAGTGCAAACACCTTCGCCGCGGCGTAAGCTGAAGCCAAAAGTTCAGAGTCGTGATCAATCCCCTCAATGATGAAAAGATTCCTGTTCTTTTTCGCTTCGTCGAGACACTGCGTCCCTTCCGGCGTGTCGCTAACCTTTCCGATCACAACCGCAGGATGGTCAATTGAGGCAAGAGCTTCGATGAGAGCAAGCGTATTCTTTCTTTCAACACCGATGTGTCCAACATTGAGAATGAAATCGGTGACGCCGTACTCTTGTTCAAACAGGGAAGGATCGCCGTACAGGAACCGCTCTTCCACGCCGTTCGGAATGAAGTGGAGATTCTCTCTTGGTATCATCACTCCTTGGGCGAGGAGGTTCAGCTCTGAGCTTGTATTGGGTAGAACGGCGGCGGACCAACGACAAATGTCTCTGGTGAAGCCGTAATCTGACCAGAGCCCGGGAGCAATCTTCCGTGCGATCCTGTCAGCTCTGAGCGTCCACCGTATCACCGCCGGAGAACGGCGGGTGAAGAAAATGGGGCTCGTGACGAACGGTTGTCCGACACTCTTCAGGTGTCGAGCAAGGTCATAGACAGCAAAGTTTGCGGCGAAGAGATGGTAGAGATCAGCCTCACTGTGCGTTGGCGAATCGTCCCACGCCTCATGGAGGGCCACGTCATGCCCCAACGCTTCCAGATGCTTCTTCGTTTGAAGTATCTGAGTTCGAGGGCCTCCGTGCTTGACATTTACGGTGTGATAACTGGCGAGGACGATTCTCACAGCTTGTATTTCCAGTAGATGTGGAGAATATCGTTGAGAACCATCTTATAATTCAAGCGGTGTCGCACAGATATGTTGGGCGCCAGAGGCGGTGATTCCTTGGCAGCTGTCCATTCAATTTCGTTGAGCGGCCGTTCCCCGGACTCAAGGCGGCCAGAATAGGCCTGATCGGGCCGTGCCATTTGGAGGTGGATTCCGTTAGGAACGTCATTAACAGACAGATGGAGTCGCTCTTTTTCCAACCTTGCCGACCATTCCGTCGCACACCTTCTTTTCCACCAATCGGCGTAGCGCCCCATGGTTGTTACGGGGATGTTTCGATTTCGCACATTCTCGAAGAGCAAGCTGAGCGCCTCGAGATCGGAGTTGGCCGGATGGTCATAGAAGAAGAGAGGAAGCCTGCTGGTGAGATGATTTTCAATCACAGTTTCATAGTATCCGACCATGTCGTCGGTAGAGTGGCGGGCATTTCGCAGGGCGCCGGTAGAGATGGGGTGGACGGGCACCTGAAGGACCGAACTGAACCGATCGTTGAGTGAAGGAGAGAAGGGGAGATTATCGTAATCAAGGGCAAACTCAGAGGAGTAGCCGAAGCCGTGATGCTCAACAGCATTTGCAAGGGAGGAGTGCCATTCCCCGAATGGTGAAGCGAAGCCGTTCGGACGAATTTCTCCTTTCTTCAAGAGTGACTTGCCCTTCCGCACGTCGTGCTCGTTCTGTGAGTACTTTTTTGAAATGCGGTGCCTGTAGCAGTGAAGCCCGATTTCTTGTCCCTCCAAGGCGCCGAATCGGTCGATCCACGGCTCACAGCTTTTAGTTTCTACGAACCATGTGGCAGAGATTTCGTGCTTCGAGCAAAGATCATAAAGTTTGTTGATATCCTCCTTTGAGGCAAAATCGGTGTCCACTCTGAAATTGAAAAGTGATTCAGCACCATCGGGGAATGGCGAGAGAGAAATGAAAGGGAGGTTTCGATGCCAGAACAGCTGTTGGAGAGAATGCTCGACGAGCTCCCGAATGGTCCGTTTCGATACGCTTGCCACACGCTCAGACGGGAGCCACGGTCCCTGCGATGGGAAATTTCTCCGGACGGATGCCGTTGACAAAAGGGCACCGATGATCCCACCGGGAAGTATGATAGCTTCGCCGTCGCCAACCGATCTCCGCTCGATCAATCGCTTACCGTGCTTCTCCCGCCCCAGTGTCGCGCCGGACGGAATATTCAGCCGTCTCCCGACAAATCCTGGCGATACGGAGTCGCACAGGGGATCATCTGTTGTCTCGATGTAATCGACAAAATGACCACTGCTGTTGCTGTCGAAGATGCCGTCGGCACCGTCGGTCTCCATCAGCAATGCACCCCCGTTTTTCGCGAAGTGCAGGAGGGATTCGGCGATCGCTGTTCCCGGCCTCTCCGAAACGATGATGCAGGCGTAATTCTCCGGACTCCAAGCTGTTCCGGCGGTCAGCTCTTCGAATGGGGGTGCAATCTGCTCAAGTAAAATACGCCACGCCGGAGTGAGGTGCGTAATGCCGACGGTAAGCCTCATCAGAACACCTTCATGACGTAGGCTCTGTCTTCTTGCGTGATGCCGGCCGCAAGATAAAGAATCAAAGGCGTGATAGTGATTGCCAGAATGAAAGAGAGTAGGGGGAAAAGAGAATAAAGCAGTGCTAGAGCCGTCATCACTGCGAGCCCCGAAACTATCGGCAGGAACACAGCCCTTCCCACGGGAAACTCAACAAACGTCTGGATTTCTCTCAGCATCACAAGGAAGGAGACCAACTGAAACATGACGAGCCCGATGGCGGCGAGGTGCGATGAAGGGATCGGCCCCGGCAGTAGCATAATCCCGAAGAAACCCGCCCCGCCCAGCAAGAGAGAGTTAAGGTAGACCTTCTCCCTTCCGGCGCCAATCAGTGTAAATGTACAGACGGAGTTGATCACGGAGCAGACAAAGTATAAGGAAAGAAGTTGAAATATCACCGTCGACTCTACGAAGTCATTTCCAAAGAGAAAAGGGAGGAGATGCCTGCTCGACAAGACTGCAACGATGGCGGCGTAGATGGATGCAACGGCCATCAGTTTCATTGTCCTCGAAAAGTAGACAGAAAGTCCGGAGGGGTCGCTCTTTAGCACAGAAGTGATGGCCGGGAAGAAGAGGGTGTAGAACACCCTGTCCAAAACGAGCATCAGCACAATCACTCGGAAGGCGATGTTGAACAGTCCCCCAGCTTCAGGATCGGTCATGCCGAGGTATACGGCGGGAAACTGCGTAACCCCTTGAGCGATCAATCCTGCCACTCCCAACGGCCATGCCGTCTTGAGGAGTTCGGCTGAAGTTGGTCTGCTAGGCGCCTCTTGCTGATCAGTAGTTTTGAGCTGCCTCCAGAGATAGCTCCCCTGAGCGATGACACCAGCGACCCACCCCGCCGGGACAAGAAGGAGGGATGACTCTTGTCGCACAAAAAGCACCAGCCAGAGAAGATAGACAGAAGCAGCCACTATTCTCCCAGTCGCCAGTACCGTCATCTTCTTCAGCCCTTGAAAGACCCACTCGATCACTAATGAGGAAGGGAACAGAGCCAGAAGATAGATGAGCGTAAGGTTGCGGAGGGAAGTGTTGGTGAAAATGAGAAAGAGGACGGCGCCGCAGACAATGAATACAGCCGACGCCAACGCCGCCCGAGTGATACAGATTTGTCTTACTAGTCCTCTTGATGCGCTGTTTCTCCCGGCGACTTCCCGTGTTCCCAGGATTGGCAATCCTGCCTCGGCGACGATGGTTCCATAAGTCAAGATTCCCATCCCGGCGGCGAGCAGGCCCAACGCCTCCGGGCCGACAGTCCTTGCGAGAAACGCCACTGCCACAAATCCAAGGAGGCGGCCGGCAGCATCGGCGCCGACAATTGAAAACAAATTGGTAATGGTGCGGTTCATCCCAACAGCAGTTCTCTGAACCTCTCCTCTCGCTGTTGGATGGAAAACCTGGAAGCGGCCCACTGACGGCACGTCTCTCCGCTGAGGTTCGAATCTCCCTGAAGAACAGTTTGGACAGCAGTTACGGCCGCTCGCACATCCTCCGACGGGACAATGCTGCCGGTGCTTCCCACTGTTTCCGGGAGACCGCCCGTATCGGAGACAACCGGAATGCAGCCGCAGAGCATCGCCTCTGCGGTGGCTATCCCGCACGACTCAATTCTGCTGAGCTGAAGGTAGACAGAGGCTTGCTGATACTCTGGAAGGAGCTGGTCTCGTTCGAGCGGCGCCACTATCTGGACATTCCCCGGGACTGACGCATTCAACTCTGACAGAATCGAGGGTGTCACACCAACAATCCTGAAGCTGAATTCTCTCATCTGTTCCGCTACTTCGAGCACCAAGTCGATCCCCTTAATGGAAATTCGCTGAGTTGTGTCGCAATGCGCAACGGTTAGAACAGCATTTTCTCGATTCTCATCCGGTTTCCAAAACTGGTGATCGAGGCCCGGCGGGCACACCTCCAGATTTGCACTCTCGCACAGCTGTTGCGCGGCTTCCTTTAGATAGTGCGACGTGGGCAACACATTGGTCGCGTTCCTGATGGCGTATCGAACGAAGGGACGTTTCCACGCCGAGAGCATCAGGCCGTAACCGAGGCCGGGATCAGAAATGACGTCTGCACCGCCAATGATGATGACTGATTTCTTTCTGAACAGCCTTGCGAAGAACACCATGACGGCGCTGTAAGACGACGCAAACCACGCGATACCCACTTTCCTAAAGCCCATCGCCAATTTGAGTCTCCCGATTGCTAAGATGCCCCGTGAACGAATCCATTTGACATCGCCGATCCGTTCAAGCAGTCGACGGTCATCTTCTATGAAAGATGTACGGATGGTCGAAAAGAGCAGAATCTTTTGCCTCGTAATACTCATTCAGGGCGATTGGGCGGAAGGTTCGTGGAAGATGGAGGCGATGCTCTTAACATCCCTAATCGAAATTATCTTTAGAACGAAGAGCCCCCCGGCAAAGGAAGCGATGCCCACGAGGCGGCCCATCAGAGTATAGTCCAGAAGCTGGGCGACACCCAAGGCGGCGACCGTGGCGGTTGCCAATCTGAGGAGCCGGAACCAATCGTAAGGGACTGAGAAGAATCGTCTTGAAACGAAATAGGTCAATATTGCCATGGCGCTGTGGCCGGCGAGTGTGGCGTAGGCGGCGCCGGCCATTCCGAATTGCGGGATGAGGGCGAAGTTAACAGCTACATTTATGAGAGCGCTGATTCCGGTGATGCCGGCGATGTAGGTCGTCTTTTCCGCGAAGTAGATCCCGGGAAGGAAATTGAGGTAAGCGCCTTGGAACATGTAGGCCATCAGGATAATGGGGACAATCGACTCGGCTTCCTGAAAGGCCGGCCCGATGAGCCAGACGCCTCCTAACCTCAGTCGAATAATTTCTGGAAGGAGCAGTGTCAGAGCAGTCCATGCGAAGAATGCTACCACCATGAAATTGGTGAATACTTTGGAGAAGAGCGGTTTTGATTCCGGTCTGTCGCCGGCCTTGAGGAAAAACGGCTGCCACGCGTACTGAAATGCCGTGGTGAGGAGAAGCAAGAATATCCCCAGTTTGTATCCCGCGCTGTAGATTCCGACGGTAGCGGCGTCGGTCAGTGAAGCAAGGATGTATCGGTCGATCGATTCCATGGCGATGGTAGCCAGTCCCGCCGGCAAGAATGGGAGACCGAACCTGAGGAGCGGTCCGACAGACGCTTTATCGAAACGGAGGCGAATTGACCTCGCCGTAGCGGCAAGTACTGCAAGAGTTGTGGCGGTAGAGGCGGCAGCAACACTGAGGAAAACTCCGTCAAGTCCCATTTCCTTCATTACCACAAAGTAGATGTTCATCCCCAGCGTGATCATGACATTCATGAATTTGATGGCGACGAAGTGTGTTGCACGGCCCTCGAGCCGGAGGAGCGCAAAAGGGACATGGCTCACTGCATCCAGAAGAAGAATCGCTGCGGCGAGCCGGAAGAGATGTCCGTAACTGTCACTCCCGAGAAGAAGCGATGAGAGAGATGTTGCTGAGAACAGAATGACGATTGACAGAATCGTACTCGTGGCGGCTCCGAGCCAAAGTGCTGTCGGGAAGAGAGAACGTTTCGCTTCGCTTCCGTTGGCATTGGAGTAATAACGCATAAATGCGGCATCCAAGCCGTAGTGGTAGACGATGTTCATAAAGCCAAGAAAAACGTAAAGGAGCGTCGTAAGACCGTATTCCTCCGGGGAGAGGACGTTTGTAAAAAGTGGCAGGAGTAAAAAAGTGACAAGACGCGTAAGTACGTTGCCTGCGCCGTAGACGACGGTCTGTCTTGTAAGCTGTCTGATGGGTTGCGTCACGGTTGAGTTAGAGGGAGCCGTTCTCTCTGTACGGTGGAGTGAATTTGATACGAAGTCCCGTTGAAGGTGGTTCCAAGGAGGTAATATACAGGGAGGAACTCCATCGGGACAACCAACTCCCTTATGGAAATCTGTCCGTTTTCCTATGGGCGAGGAGTAAGAATTGCCTATTTTTTGAGCGCATTTGCGAATGGAAATTGTCCAGTGAGCACTATTTCACGAATTGAAGCGAGGCAAATCCTCGACTCTCGAGGGAATCCTACGGTGGAGGTTGCGGTCTATCTCGGGAAGGGGGTCTCTCGGGCGGTGGAGAATGTACAGTCAATGCTTGAGCCGGTCGTCATAGGCCACGACGCACTTGACCAAAGAGACGTTGATGAAAGACTGATCGCGGCCGATGGCACGCCCAACAAAGAGGTGGCAGGCGCGAATGCAATCCTCGGCGTTTCCATGGCAGTCGCCCGTGCGGCGGCGACCCATCAGGGGATTCCGCTGTTTCATTACTTGTCCGAGGGCGGGGCGTCGATGCTTCCTATTCCAATGATGAACATTCTGAACGGCGGGAGCCACGCTGACAACAACGTTGATATTCAGGAGTTCATGGTTTTTCCTGTCGGCGCCGACACATTCAGCGAAGCGCTTCGTATGGGGACTGAAACATTTCATCATCTCAAGGCAGTTCTGAAAGAGCTCAGTCTAAACACCGCGGTGGGTGATGAAGGAGGTTTCGCTCCCGATCTCCGTTCTAACGAAGAGGCGATCGACGTGGTGCTTGAAGCGGTGGATAGGGCAGGCTACAGCGCCGGTTCGGAGATCTTTCTGGCATTGGATGTGGCGGCTTCGGAGTTATACGATTCAGACCGGGATGTCTACTGCCTCAAGTCGGAGAACAGGGAACTGAACAGCGCCGATATGATCGGGCTCTACGGCGAACTGGTAGAGAAGTATCCTATCGTCTCCATCGAAGACGGCCTTTCGGAGGACGATTGGGAGGGGTGGGAACAACTGCAAGGCGCTATCGGAGACCGCGTCCAGATTGTCGGCGACGATCTTACCGTCACCAATCTAGCGAGGCTTCAACAAGCGATCGACCGATCGGCCATGAATGCGATCCTGATTAAACTGAATCAGATCGGCACAGTCACGGAGACGATCGACACAATAACTCTGGCCAAGGAAAACGGCATGGGCGCCATTGTTTCTCACCGGTCCGGGGAAACTGAGGATACCACAATTGCTGATGTCAGTGTTGCCACGGGTGTGGGGCAGATTAAGACAGGTTCAGCCTCAAGGACCGATCGTGTATGCAAGTACAATCAGTTGCTGAGAATTGAAGAGATGCTGGGAAGTAGGGCTCAGTTCCCGGGCATGGAAGTGCTGGGGCATAAAGCGGGAGGGTAGAGAAATGGCAAAGCGAAGACTAAAGTTTTTTTCAAGGCGACGGCGTCGGCCGGCTCGCCGCATCGGCGCCCCGCAAACGACCAGGAACATTCTTCCAAAACTCCTCTTGTTGGGAGGGCTTATCCTGATCATCATCTTCTTTTTTGGTGATCACGGCGTCTATCGTCTCTACTCCATAAAGCAGGAGAAGGCGGAACTGATGGAAGAGATCGACAGCCTCCGCTCTGAGCAGGAACAGCTGGTGGGAGAAAGAGATCGCCTTCAGAACGACATGGAATATATAGAGAGGCTGGCGCGGGAACGGCACCGGATGGCAAAACCGGGAGAGAAAGTTTTCAGAGTGGTGGAGAAAGAGAAGAAGTGACTCTCGCGCCCCGCGGTCATTCCATGGGCGGTGTGTTGGTCACAAAGGCGTCAATGTAGATTTCTACTCGGCGGTTCCTGGCTCTTCCCCCGGGTGAGTCATTAGTATGTCGTGGTCTGTATTCGCCGTACCCCATGGCAGAGAACTTGTCCTGAGATAAGGCGGAAAACTCTGAAATTAGTTCGACCACATTCAGCGCGCGAGCGGTGGATAATTCCCAATTCGATTCCCACTTAGTAATCAGCTCCGTAGGGAGGGGAACGTTGTCGGTATGTCCCTCTGTTCGGATTTCCATGTTCAGAATCCTGTCGCTTTCTTCGATCGCTTCAACGAAGGGTCTGAATTCAGGATCGTCCCGCAGACGGGCAATTCTGGAATCTCCGATGAGTGAAGCGATCTGGTGCAAAGTGGGAATCACTTCCGGCCGCAGCTCAGCCTCGCCCGAGAGAAAAAGCTGGCCGCTGGCCATAGTGATCTTAACACCTTTTGTTACACGATCGACTTTGATCATATCTGATGGCAACGCGCTATTCAGCTCAGTATAGGTTGCCCACGCGGTGCTTCGGGCTTTCGCCTCGCCGAAGGAAACGCCGGAGACTTGCCGGGGCATTCTTTACTGTGCCTCTACTCGCTGACTCTGTGGAACGAAAGTCATCAACTTCTCCCTTAGGCTCAACGGGTGATCCTTAGCATGAATTCCGATGATCCCTTCAACCATAATATCTTTGATCATCAATTCTTCTTCGGAATTGCGTTTCAGTTTTCCTGCTAACGGGAGGAAAACGAGATTCGACAGCAATACACCATAAAAAGTTGTGATGAGGGCGAGTCCCATACCTCCCAGCAGGTCAGCGAATCTATCCGCCACATTAAATTCAAAACCGACGACAGCGCCGGTTTGCGATTCGGCGAAATTTGTCATCATAATTATGAGACCAAGGACAGTCCCTAGCATCCCAAAGGCTGGTGCATAGGCGCCCATATAGAGGAAAATCTCCTGACCTAGGCTGTGCCGTCTCTCAACATTTCCCAATTCCAACTCAAGGTAGCTGCGGAGTCTGGCGGGATCTTTCTCGTTTATGGCGAGCTCTAGGCCGTCACGAAGGAATTTGTCGGAAACGGCGGACAGTTCCCGCTCTAAGGCGAGAATTCCTTCCTTGCGTGATTTTTCAGCTTTTTCTACAAGTTCGTCAATAACAGCCGCGTGGTTGAGAATATGCTTTTTGAAGGCTACAGAGAGAATATTCAGCAACCCTTGGATATCTCTCAGGGGATAGTTCACAAGTGTTGCGGCAAAAGTCCCGCCAAGCACAATC
>LUOC01000153.1 GCA_001626655.1 Fidelibacterota bacterium REDSEA-S14_B6
GCTGAAAAGTCAGGCGGTGGATATGCTGACGCGTTATGTCGAACAGGTCTCGGCCGCTCCTCCTAAAGTTCTGGAGACGGAGCTCAGTTTTTCGTTCGATCTGGACGACGTCCGCATAAGTGGTAAGATTGACCGTATCGATGATGGCGAGACTGGAAAGGACGTGGTCGATTACAAAACGAGCAAGCGGTCGTCCCCGGCGAAAAAGAGTATTCAGCTTGCGGTCTACAGCCTCTACCTCCGGCAGTGCGAGGATGAGACGCTGGCGGGGATTCCGGACAGGGCGACGCTCTATTTCCTCCGGGATGAGGAACAACCGGAGCACAGCCACAGTTTTGCGGAATGTGAGCTGGAGGCGACGAAGGAAAAGATCGCCGAGGTGGCGAGAGGGATTCGCAGCGGAGAGTTCGAACCGACCGCCGGATTTCACTGTGACTGGTGCGATTATAAGACACTCGCCTGCCCGGCGTGGGAATCGTAAACAGTTCGTATATTTCGCTTTCATTAGTTTCAACTGAAGGGACAAATCATGCAGAAATGGAATAGTGCAACATGGATTACGGCGACCCTTTTCGCCTCCACGCTCGCCGGAGCCGACTTCCCCTCCATCGAGAAAAAAACTGAAGGGATGAAACATCACAAAAGTTTCGTCAATTTCTACACGGACACCAAGTCCGGAGAACTGTTCCTGGAAATTGATGACATCGAATCTGAACTTCTCTACGTCAGCTCACTCTCCGCCGGAGTGGGATCCAACGATATCGGCCTCGACAGGGCTCAGTTGGGCGGGAGTCACGTTTTTGTATTCCAGCGGTTTGGTCCGAAAGTGCTGATGATAGAGCAGAATTACGGCTATCGCGCCGATTCAAATGACGAGGCCGAACGCCGTGCCGTCAGAGACGCCTTCGCCACGTCTACGCTCTGGGGATTCGAAGTGGTGGCGGAAACAGGGAAAAAGGTGCTCGTTGATGCAACCAAGTTTCTCCTTCGGGACGCCCACGATGTAGCCGGCCAGCTGAAGGGGCGGCGGCAGGGGAGCTACAAGCTCGACGTCAGCCGATCGGCTATCTACGATACCCGTCCGTTTCCGAAGAACACCATGTTTGAGACAATTCTGACCTTCACCGGCACGCCGGAAGGGAGGTTCATCCGCGACGTCTCCCCCACCGCTTCAGCCGTCACCGTTCGCCAGCACCACGCCTTTGTGGAGCTTCCGGACCACAACTACGAGCCGAGAAAATTTGACCCTCGCGCCGGCGGGGAATGCCCGAGCCTGTCCGGTCCGCCGCTTTTGACGGCGCGCGGTGGTGGAATCAGGCCTTCGAGGCCGCCGGCTACAAGGACGGCTTTGTCGTCAAGATTCTTCCTGAAGACGCCGACCCAATGGATATCCGTTACAATGTGATAAACTGGGTCCACCGCGCCACGCGAGGGTGGTCTTACGGAAGTTCTGTGACAGATCCCCGCACAGGTGAAATCATTAAGGGACATGTGACCCTCGGTTCCCTCCGGCTCCGGCAGGACTACCTCCTTTCCGAGGGGCTCATGGCCCCCTACGAGGACGGCACCACTGTCCCCGATGACATGAGAGAACTGGCGCTGGCGCGGCTCCGGCAATTGGTGGCACATGAGATCGGTCATACCATCGGTCTTCCTCACAACTACATTTCCAGCGCACAGGGGAGGGCCTCCGTTATGGACTACCCCCACCCCATGATGAAGATTCGTTCCGACGGTACACTTGATTGGTCGCAGGCCTATGATGACGCCATCGGCGAATGGGACAAGGTGGCCGTCAACTACGCCTATCGGGATTTCACCACGGGAACCAACGAGGACCGGGAACTGGGTAAGATTTTGAGCGACGCCTGGAATCGCGGTCTCTGGTTCATCACAGATCAGGACGCGCGGCCGCTGGGCAGTGTCCACCCTCAGGCGCATCTGTGGGACAACGGCGAGAACGCCGTCGATCAGCTCGACCACCTGATGAAAGTCCGCGGCATCGCCCTCACTAACTTTGGTGAGGCCAACATCAGGGACGGCGCCCCTTTCTCCTCCCTCGAAGAGGTGCTCGTGCCCCTCTATCTCCACCATCGATATCAGCTCGAAGCGGCGGCAAAAGTGTTAGCTGGACTCGAGTTCCGGTACGCCGTCAGGGGTGACGGCCAGCCGGGCATCACGATTGTTGATCCCGAGGAGCAGCGCAGGGCCCTCAGCGCACTTCTGAACACAGTGACGCCGCAAGCGCTCGCAATTCCTGAAAACGTTCTCTCACTGATACCGCCGAGAGCGTTCGGCTATCCCCGGACGCGGGAGACATTCAACGCCCACACCGGCGTCGCCTTTGATGCACTGGCCGCCGCCGAGACCGCCTCAGGCCTCACCACGCTGCACCACCTCATGAGGCTCGCCGCCAACAAAGCCGCTTCCCATCAGGTGCGGGCAGTGGCAACGCTGAAGATCGGTGAACTTAGAAAGTGGCTCTCTCAGCAGGATCGCCGCCAGCGCAACGAAAGACAGTTAGCGCATATTCGCTACGGCGGCCAGCTCATCGACCGTTTTATCGATGACCCCTCTACCGTGACCGTCCCCGCTCCCGTGGAGCCCCCGGCGGGCTCGCCCATCGGCATGGGCGAAGATGACTGGTGCGGCTGGAACGGAAACTGAAAATCACCGCTTACGCGGCCTTGTCTCATTCTCCGCTGTCGAGAATCTAGAAAGCGTCAACTTTGCGGTACGCCTCAATGACGGCCATCTCTCCCGCGCTGCCGGGCTTTGAGTTGCCGTGCTCCATGCCGAGGATGCCGTTGTATCCTTTGTCGCGAATGTGTCTGAAGACATTGCGATAGTTGATCTCGCCGGTGGTCGGCTCATTCCGGCCGGGGTTGTCGCCGATCTGGAAGTAGGCGATCTCCTCCCACGCCATATCGATGTTGGGGATCAGGTTCCCTTCACTGATCTGCTGATGGTAAATGTCGAACAGAATCTTGCATGAGGGACTGTCCACGGCACGGCAGATCTCATACGCCTGAGGAATTTTTGTAAGGAACTGACCGGCGTGGTTGGCCCACCAGTTGAGCGGCTCGATAACCATCACAAGACCGTGGGGCTCGAGGATATCTCTGGCCCGCCGAAGCGCCTCCACCAGATTTGCTGTCTGATAGCCCATCTCTTTTCGAAGGTCGACAAAACCGGGGACGACGGTCATCCATGT
>LUOC01000154.1 GCA_001626655.1 Fidelibacterota bacterium REDSEA-S14_B6
CTACTACGCCAACGGGTCCCCTTTCCCAGACGTGCGCGGCATCAAACCCCCACTTTTCCAGCGCTCCCAGCTCGTCCTCAAGAGGCAGATAACTGTCTTCATCGGACCACTCCTCAAAGTACTGCCACGCTCTCTGTCCCTCAATTCCGCTTTTCACGAGATGGTTCGCCCAGAAGCGATAGAGCCGGTCGGCTTCACGCTTCTCTTCCGGCATATTGACATCGCCATTAACAAAAACACCGCCGGGGGAGAGGGCATCGAACATCCTTCTGAACAGGTGCGACTTCGCCTTGAGGGTCGGGATATGGTGTAGGGCGAGGGACGCGGCGAAGGCGTCGCACGGGGCGAACGGCTCGTCATAGGAGCGGAGTGAATATCGAGCCCGCTCACCGAAGCGTGAGAGTCGCTCCCGCGCCTGCGCCATCATTTCAGGATCGATGTCGATCAGTTCGACGTCGCAGTCGCACGTTTCGAGGAGTGCTTCCGCGAGAGCGCCGGTCCCGGCGCCGAGGTCCACCACCAGCGCCGGTTCAGTCGATGCGACCGCTTCCGCCACCGCCGACAGCATCTCCTCGTAGCCGGGGATGAATCGCCGTATCGCCTCGTCGTAAGCGTCATTGCCGAGGCGGAGATGCGATCTCACATTGTGAGAGTCCTCGACGATCGTACCTTTCGTTTGGGCTGCCGGTTCGGCCATTTGGGGAATAGCCTCTAAGGGGCTGTTTCGGAATAGTTCAATCTGTACGCTTCCTTGAACCCTTTCCGCGCTTTCAGATCGGCGAGGTAACGGACGCAGTTCGGCGGCACCTCTACTGGGGTCGCCAGTGTAAGGTTCAGCGCAAACTGCAGACAGGTGCCCATCAGTATATCGGCGACAGAAAATCGGTCGTCAACGAGGAACTGCTTACTTCCCTCCAGTTCGTTCTCCACTTTAACGATCTGGGTCTCGAAACCCTCTCGTGCGCAGGTGGCCGCCACCTCTGACTCCCCATAAATCTTCGCCAGTCTGCCGCCGTGCTTGAACAGTGTGTAGAGGGTGTGAGCATCAAGCTCGGTCATTGCGAACAGACTCCACTGATAGATCTCCGCCCTGTTGATGGAGTCCACTTCTTCCGCGGAACCGCCGAGACCGTAACGGTCTGCAAGATAGAGACAGATAGCAGCGCTCTCGGTAAGGGGAGTGTCATCGATAGTGATCGCCGGGACTTTGCTCGACGGATTGATCTTCTTGTACTCGTCGCTAAACGCATATTCGCTGCGGGGACGGACGTCCACGCTATCATACGGCAAGGACAGCTCGTTCAACACCCAGTGTACTCGCAATGTCCTTGTCGTACCTATTCCGTAGACTACAATGTTTTCATTCATTTCTGTTTCAACCCCAAACTCCTGATGGCGAAACTGAGCGGAGACGAGAGGGCGAACTTGTTTGCTCCGATACGTTTTTGAGTGGTGGGAGGGAGCGGATATTCGCCGAAACTGGGCTATTGTTTTCGTCATTGCACCCATTCGATCACCTGAAGTGAATTTTACGTTGGCGGGAAACATGAGCCAAGCCTTTTCTCCGGCATCTGATCAGAATGGCTGTTCAGCCGGAGCGATCCGTTTCGTCTCTTCTCTCTCTTTGGCGTAATTTCTATCGCGGTATCAGTGATATGGTCTTCCGGTGTAAAGTGTTTCTGTTTCTCTTTTTGGCGAGTGTGCCGAGCGTCGCTCCCGGCCAAGTTCCCTACAACCAGACCATGGTCTCCTACAACCTGTTGAACTACCGCGGAACCAGCGCCGCCGATAACGGCCGGGAGGATGACTTTAGACTGGTGATAGCCGAGACCGATCCCGATCTGCTCTTGGTGCAGGAGGTTGAGAACAGTACGGGCTACTCCCATTTTCTCGATGATGTACTCAACTACGATGAGGAGAAATACGAAGGGGCCACTTTCACCGATCAGTCCAACACCGATCACGACATTGCCCTCTACTTCAAGAGCGGCGCATATGAAGTGATCTCCACCGGCGCGGTCAACACCACCTCAAGCTGGGGCCATCGGGACGCGGTGGAGTTTGTGGTGCGGCATCTCGCTTCCGGTCAGGAGCTACGGCTCTACGGCGTTCATCTCAAGGCGGGCAACAGCAACAGCGACGCCGCCGACCGGCAGTCCGAAGCGTCCAAACTGCGGGCGTACCTGAACGATCTCGACGCCGGCAGCCACTTCCTCGTCCTCGGCGACTTCAATGTCTACGACGGCGACGAAGCCGGCTTTCAGCGGCTGGTGGAATCACAGGACGACAACGACGGCCGCCTCTATGATCCCATCGATGAGATCGGCGCGTGGCACAACAATTCTTCCTTCGCTGCCATTCATACGCAGGCGACCCGCGCCTCCTACGGCGGCATGGATGACCGGTTCGATTTCATCCTCGCCTCTGAGGCGGTGCTGAACGGCACTTCAGTAAACTACGTGGAAGGCTCTTACACCGCCTTCGGGAACGACGGGACGCGGTGCTGCAACGAGGCCATCAACAGCGGTACCAACGGTGTCGTTTCGGCGGAGGTGGCCAACGCCCTCCACGATGCGTCAGACCATCTCCCGGTGGTCATGGAGATCGAGTTCGTCGGCGCCGAACCGAGCGAACATACGATTGTAATCAACGAAATTATGAAGGACCCGTCAGCCGTCAGCGACGCCAGCGGCGAGTGGTTCGAGCTACATAACGGCGGGGAGTCGTCCGTGGACCTGTGCGGATGGACGGTGAAGGACAACGGCTCTGACGAGATGACCATCACCTGCGACAGCGCCCTTATGATCGATGCCGGGGGATATGTCGTCTTTGCCTCCAATGGCGACAGCACGTCCAACGGCGGCCTCTCTCCAGACTATGTTTACACCTACGGCGATTTCCAGCTCGCCAACGCCGATGATGAAATCATTTTGTTAGACGCCACCGGCGGGGAGGTGGACCGCGTGGAATATAACGCCGCCTTTCCCGATCCCACCGGCGCCTCCATGGCCCTCGTCGACCCTTCCTTGGACAACAGTGAAGGGACGAACTGGACCGTCTCCACACTGGTGTACGGCGCTGGGGATAAGGGGACGCCGGGCCAGAGCAACAGCGGTATCGCCGTCCGCGGTGAGACGCTCATTCCGACGCAGTTTCAGCTCCATCAGAATTACCCCAACCCGTTCAATGCCGTCACCGTCATCCCATTTACAATTGAGCGAAGCGGCACTGTCACTATTGCTGTTTATGACCTCCACGGAAGGAAGGTTGCACAACTGATGACGGGAGATACGCCTGCCCACCCTGGCGGCCAGTCAGGGGGGGGAGTACGTGAACACAGCGTCACGTGGGACGCTTCTGCGTTTCCCACCGGACTCCACATCTGCCGGCTCGAAGCAGCGGGGAAGAGCGTTACGCGAAAGCTCCTTTTGCTGAAATAGCTATTCGTCCGGCGTGACGTTTTCGTCCACCGTGTTGGAGAGACGGTAGCGGAGAATGCGCGAATTGAGGGCGTCGCAGATATAGATGACGCCCCGTTCGTCCACCGCCACGCCACGGGGACTCTCCAGCGCGCCGGGGCGCTCCACCGTGAGAAAGGTGTCCACTAAGGCCGAGTCCGTGCCGGAGTAGACCCAGATGGCGGTGTCCACCAGCACCTCCTCGATGCCGGCCTTCTTGAAGAAACTTCCGTCCGACCGGAACACCTGAATTTCGTCCTCGAAGGTATTGGCGACGTAGACCATCTGCTTCTGGTCCACCGCCACGTCTGCCGGTCGGCTGAAGCGCCACAGGTCCATGATGTCATGGGAACCCTGCTGAAATACGGAGGGGTAGGTGGTATAACCGCCGGCCGTCACGGGCCGAATCTTGTGGACGGAGAAGTATTCCCCTGCCTGAGCGTAGTAGATGTTGCCCGCAAAGTCTACATCGATGCCGGAAGGAGAGTTGACGGTCCCGGCACCGGTGCCGTAGCCCGCCACCGTGTGGCCGAAAACGCCCCTGTGCGTCCACACCTCTTCACCGGTGGCGAGGCGGATGAGCTGGGATCGCTCAAAGTCGATCCGGACGATCCGGTCGTGGGCCGAGTCGGTGACGTAGAGGTAGTCGCCGTCCGCTGCCGATATACCGGAATAGAGGGATCGTCCGCTGCTGTAGAAAACATCTTTCACCGACGTCTCACTCACGCCGGCGTCAAAGAAGAGGTGAGGCGCCGAGAGTGAGTCGATGACCGCCTGATCCTTCGCCCAGAGAGGTGTCCGCAGATCCCATTCGCCGCCGTGGAGCTTTTGCGCCCAGGTGGCGGTTCCCACAGAGTCGGTCACCGCTTCACCGGACGTGCGGTTGACAAACACAGCGCCGATCATCACCTCCTCAATTCCGTTCTGTCGCCACAACTGGTTCCACCGGGTGATGGTGCGGGAGCCGTCAATCATCAGCACATTCATTTTCTGGTCTACGTCGCTGTCGATGGGGGCGAACGGCTCGCCGGCGCTGTTCTTCAGATTTCGGAGATCAGTGAAGTCGTCGAGGAGGGAGCCGTCCTGTTTCAGCACGAAGGTCCTCGTTAATGGTGGCCGGGAGGGGCATTTTTTCCACACAGGCGACAGCAAGAATTGATACGGCGAGCGTTGCCGATCGAAGGAGCTTTTTGGCTTTCTTCTGTCTCATTAGGCCCCTTCGGTCGTGATGATCATCTCACTCAGATTCAATCGCTTTTTCGTAGCCCAGCCGTTTACGCCTGGGTAAAGAGATTCAATGAATACCCTCACGCCGTTTCCAAAGGATCCTTCGGACACGGCGTTACCTCATGCCGTCTGCGCTGTAAGGGCGTGAACGCCCTCGGGAAAGAGTGGCCGTCTTTCGCCCCCGCCCTGAAGGACGGGGCTATGGAAGATTGACCGAGTATTTTGCGGATGTTAATGATCTGCATTTATCTTCTCATCAAAACTCCACCGCGAGGCTGAGGCGCGTCGGATCGGAAAGGTGAATCATGTTGGTGTAGGCAAAATCTATCCGCAGCTTGGCTGGGCCCACTGGAACATAAAAGCCGGCGCCCACAGAAAAATCTTCTTCCTCCACATTGAGTTTGTATCCCCCCCGGAGCGCAAGCGTATTGAGGAAAAGGTATTCCACGCCAGCGACGATGTTTTCCGCATTGTCCACAGGGTGGTTGAGCTGGAGGGAGACGGTGAGGGACTGCCTCTGAGATTCGATCACCTCCATGGCGCTCCCCACGCGGAAAACGGTGGGCGGCGAGAACAGCTCAAATTCAGAATCTATGATCACTTCGTCGCCTGTTTCCCGATCGAGGATGAACCGCTCGTAGCTCCCTTCCGGCCTCGCCTGGGGACCGAAATTTGAGAGGACTGCGGAGAACCGAAGCGTCCGGAAGCCTGTCCAGTAAAAGGTGCCCATATCGAGGAGCATGGAGCGCATCCGGTGGCCGGCGAGGTTTTCCTCAACATGCTTCAGCGTCACGCCGAAGCTGAAACGGTCGGACATCCTTACGCTGTAGCTGAGGCCGACGAACCGATCCTGAAAGATGAAGTAGTTCCCCGTGCCGTGGGGCATGTATTCGGTCGTCTCCTGCATGGGCGCCATGTGGAGAATCCCAGCTGATATACCCAGGTAATGGCTTCCCGCCAATTGACGCGACATACCCAGAAAATCGTAGGTGATGTCGGCAGGCCACTGGACGCGGGAACTGGAGACCTGCGTTCCGGACAGTTGACCGATGGCGGCTGGATTATAGGCGATGGAGGAGGCGTCCTGGTTCAGCGCCACCACTGCTTCGGCCATCCCCGCCGCACGGGCGCTGGCGCCAATCTTCAGGAAAGAGAAGACCGATGTTCCGACACGTTGACCGCCTAAGATGGGGAAGAAATTCTGCTGACCAAAAAGGGTCAGCGGGAAGAGCGTAAGAATGATGATTCTTCTGAGAGCCATCTTCATCTGAACATGATCTGCAGTCCGAGACTGGCCGTTCGGGGTGTCCGAAAGCGGGAAGGATCGAAATTGGGATTGGGGAGCTCGATCATGCTGTAAGGGATGATCACGCCGGGGTTGTACCCTCTCCCCGTGAAAGGGTTGATGCGCCGGGGGATGCGCTGGTCGAGGAGGTTGTCATCAGGGTTGGAGCTCTTCCCCGTGGCGATGGAATAGTTGAAGTTCACGTCGGCGTACCAGTTCGTCAGCAGGCGGCTCTTCAGGATCATCTCAATCCCCCGGGCCCGGGCGTAATCGGCATTGAGGTACATGAGGAACCGGAGGTGGGCATACTTTGGATTGGAGGGCGTGATGCTCTGTGAGGTCTCGTAGTCGAACATATCCTTCCAGTACGCTTTCATCTCAAGCACCTGATCCTCACTGAAGCGGTGCTTCAGCCCGATCTCATACTGGACCGTCGTTTTCGGGCTCAGGTTCGGATTCCCGAAAACCTGATAGGTGGAGGGGGCGGTGGTGTTCAGTTTGGCGTACACGTACTGAAATGTGGGGAGCTGGGAAAAGTGGCCGTAATAGAAATAGAGGACGTCATTGTCCGTCACGGGGTGGGAGATGCCGACACGGGGAGAGAGCCTCGCCTTGCCGCGATAGCCCATGAACTCGAACGTCTCCTCCATGAACAGCTCCCGGGCTTCGTCCGTGATGGTGACAGCGTCAGGATTGGCGATGGCGTCCTCCACATACTTTCCGGGAAACCAGTAGTCGTAGCGGAGGCCAAGGTTCGCCGTCATCCCTTCGAAGACGATCCTATCCTGAACATAGAAGGCGCCGAACATTGTTCTCGCCCGGTATGCGTCATAGTTGATGCCGAAGCCGGTTGTCCCCGTCCACGGTTCGTCGATGTCTACCACCTGAATTTCCGTTGAGGTGGCCTCCAGCCCTGCCTTGATCTTGTGCCTGTTCAGTGTCTGGTAGGTCCAGTCCAAATCGAGTCGCGTGTTGTCGCTGGAGAGGTCGTACCACTCCGGCGAAAAGCCTGTGTCGTAAAACTCATCGCCGTAGGTGATGCGGACGTTTCCGTCTCTGTCACGGATGATGTAGTTGACGGGCTCGATGTCGAGGCGCTCGCGGTAGTCGTTCCAGTGGAGGTCCTGAACGGCGCTGTGCTCCATGGTGAGGAATTGACCGACCGTCAGTTCGTAAAAGCTCCGGGAGCTGAGGGTGTGGGTCCAGTTGATCTTTGCCAGACGCGATTCTCTGGTAATGGTGTTGTAGTTGTCAAGGATCTGGCTGTAGGCGTAGGGGAAGTATGTGGTGGAGAAGGCTCTCGGCATGAAGAAGCCCTGATTGATGTTCAGTGAAATGTCGTAGGAGGCGGACAGCTTCTTCAG
>LUOC01000155.1 GCA_001626655.1 Fidelibacterota bacterium REDSEA-S14_B6
GCGTGGCGATGAACCCTGTTGACCATCCCATGGGCGGCGGCGAAGGGAAATCGTCCGGCGGCCGTCATCCCACAACACCGTGGGGTAAGCCGACGAAAGGGTACAAGACCAGGAAAAAGAACAATCCGTCTGACAGGTTTATCACCAAGAGGAGAAAGTAGAGTTGGCCCGTTCCGTAAAGAAAGGTCCGTTCATTGACGAGAAACTTCTGAAGAAGATTTCCGAAATGGAGAAAGGGAAGAAGAAAAAAGTGATCAAGACGTGGTCGCGCAGATCGGTCATTGCACCGGAGTTCGTCGGCCACACCATTGCGATCCACAACGGAAAGCAGTTCATTCCAGTGTTCATTTCAGAGAACATGGTCGGTCACAAATTGGGCGAGTTTGCCCCGACACGGACGTTTAGGGTTCACTCTGGGGACAGGAAATAAGAGAAATCAAAATTTGTGCGCCAATCGGCGAAAAAGGTCCGCAGGACGCTTGGTCTCATTCGCGGGCGAGACGTCGAGACGGCGCTGAACCTTCTGCACTTCGCGCCGCAGAAAGCATCAGTGGTCATCGAGAAGACCATCCACTCCGCAGTGGCCAATTATCTTCAGTCCGATTCGACTGAGGATAGGGACGCTGACGACCTGTTCGTGAAAGAGGCGTTCGTTGATGAGGGACCGACGATGCGTCGCTTCCGTCCGGCATCCATGGGGCGGGCGTCGAGAATCAGGAAACGGTCCAGCCATCTCACTGTGGTGGTCTCACAAAAAGATTAAAGGAGCAGATTTGGGTCAAAAAACACATCCGACGGGGTTTCGACTTGGAATCAACAAGCCGTGGTCTTCCAACTGGTTCGGCGGTAAGAATTACTCCGATTTCGTATCTGAGGATATCATGCTGAGGCGGTATGTAAATCAGCGGCTGCCCAATGCGGGGATTTCGAGCATAGATATTGATCGGACTTCCAAGAAGTTGACGGTCACTATAAACACGTCGCGGCCGGGAATCGTCATCGGCAAGGGCGGCAAGGATGTGGACAAACTCCGTGAAGAGATTAAGCTCCTCGCGACGAAGGACGCTAAGGATAAAATGGATACGCAGGTGAACGTATCTGAAATCAAACGGCCGGAGATGAATGCGAAACTTGTGGGCGAAAACATAGCGCAGCAGCTTGTGAAGAAAATTAACTATCGCCGTGCCGTCAAAAAGTCGATTCAGTCGACCATGCGGATGGGAGCCGACGGAATCAGGATTCGTGTTGCCGGCAGGCTGGGGGGCGCCGACATCGCGCGGCAGGAGACATTCCGCGAGGGACGAGTCCCTCTTCAGACCCTCCGTTCTGACATTGACTTCGCCATTACAGAAGCGCGGACGACGTACGGAACAATCGGCATCAAGGTTTGGATCTGTAACGGGGAGGTGTCGGGCTAATGCCGCTGGAGCCGAGAAAAGTAAAGTGGCGCCGCCAACACCGCGGCCGCCGTCGAGGCATGGCAACTCGCGGAAGCCATGTGGCTTTCGGCAGCTTCGGTTTGAAAACAGTCGAGGCAGGATGGGTTTCAGCGCGGCAGATCGAATCGGCCCGTATCGCCATCATTCGGCAGATCAGGAAACATGGCCGTATGTGGATTCGGATTTTTCCTGATAAACCGATCACGAAAAAGCCGGCGGAGGTCAGGATGGGGAAAGGAAAGGGCGCGCCCGATCAGTGGGTGGCTGTGGTAAAGCCCGGCCGGATACTCTTCGAGGTGGAAGGTGTTGACAAGGAAATGGCATCGGAGGCGTTCCGTCTGGCAGGACACAAACTGCCGGTGAAGACCAAACTGGTGGAACGGCGAGAGTTTACAGGCTGAAGGGCGATCTGTGATGAGGCGAGAAGAATTGAGAGAGTTGTCAGTTGATGAGTTGGAGACTCGTCTGACTGATGATCTGAAAGAACTTGAAGATCTGAGGTTTCAGAAAGCGCTTCAGCAGCTGGAGAACCCGCTTCAACTACGGGAGCTGAGAAAAGAGATCGCTCAGATCAAGACGGTCCTGCGAGAGCATGAACTGAACATAAGAGGAACGGAAGCTTAGAATTATGATTGAGAGAGGCCGAAGGCAGACATTAGAGGGGATGGTCGTGAGCGACAAGATGGAGAAGACAGTTCGCGTGGAAGTGAAGCGGCGCGTGCTCCATCCGGTTTACAAGAAGTATGTCAGCAGAAAAAATCGATTCAGCGCGGACACAGGCCGCCACGAGTGTGGAACAGGTGATAAGGTCCGGATCATCGCCTCAAAACCGTTGAGCAAGACTAAGCGATGGCGCGTGACGGAGATTCTCGAAAAGGGACGATCAAGCTAAGGTCCGTTTGGAAAGAACAAGAAAGATTCATGATTCAGTCAGAAACAAGATTAAAGGTGGCGGACAATACAGGCGCAAAGGAGGTACTCTGCTTCAAAGTGCTGGGCGGTTCGAAGCGGAGATACGCATCGGTAGGTGACGTGATTGTGGTTTCGGTAAAACAGGCGATGCCGGGCGGTATGGTGAAAAAAGGTGAAACTTCCCGGGCCGTGATTGTTCGGACAAGGAAAGAGGTGCGTAGAAAAGACGGTTCTTACGTCAGATTTGACGACAACGCCGCCGTTCTGCTCACCGGCGCCGATGAGCCTCGCGGCACAAGGATTTTCGGACCAGTGGCCCGAGAGCTCCGCGAGCGCGGATTTATGCGGATAATCTCTATGGCGCCGGAGGTGATCTGATGAGAATTCGTAAGGGCGACAGTGTTGAAGTGATTTCGGGCGATGATGCAGGAAAGCAGGGGAAGGTGCTGAGTGTGAATCCAAAAACGGGGCAGGTGATCGTGGAGGGAATCAACTTCATGAAGCGCCACTCCAAGCCGTCTCAGCAGAGTCCGCAGGGTGGCATCGTGGAGAGAGAGGCGCCCATTCATGTCTCCAATGTGATGATTGTGGCGTCGGGGAGCAGGACAAGAATAGGCCATCGCCGCCTTGATACGGGCCGGAAGATCAGAGTCGCCGTGAAGACAGGACAGGACATCGATTCTTAGGAGTACTGTGGCAGACGAAAAGAAAAAAGAGACCAAAGCCAAGGCCAAGGCTAAGCCAAAAGCTAAAGCCGAGAAGAAGCCTGAGGCTAAAGCCAAGAAGCCGGCAAAGAAAACAGCGGCCGTGAAAGAGTATCAGCCGAACCTGCTTCAACTTTACAGTGAAAAGGTGATGCCGGCGCTTCAAAAACAGCTTGGGGTGAAGAACTCATTGGAGGTTCCTCGAGTCTTGAAGATTTCTCTAAATGTTGGCATCGGGAACGCACGGGAAGAGAAGGCAGCGCTGGAGCACGCCCTCGCCGACCTGATGACAATTACCGGTCAGAAAGCGGTTGTGACGAGAGCGAAAAAGGCGATATCAAACTTCAAGCTCCGCATTGGCGATCCTGTGGGAGCGAGGGTGACTCTCCGCAGATGGCACATGTACGAGTTTCTTGAGCGGCTGATCAATATCGCGCTGCCGCGAGTTAGAGACTTTAGCGGTCTCTCCGCCAAAGGAACAATTGGAAGAGGTTACAGATGGCTAAGAAATCGCTGATCTTTAAAGCGAAGAAAAAACCAAAGTTTGAAGTGAGAAAGTACCACCGCTGCTCACAGTGCGGCCGATCCCGAGCGTTTCTGAGAAAGTTCGGACTGTGCCGACTCTGTTTCCGCGAATTGGCTTTGAAGGGTGAGATCCCCGGCGTCACCAAGGCGAGTTGGTAAGAAGGAGTTAGTTAATCGTGAGTATGACAGATCCAGTTGCCGATCTATTGACGAGAATCCGAAACGGTCTTCAGGCAGGAAAACGGTGGGTGGATATTCCCGCTTCTAATTTGAAGAAACGGATTCTCTACATTCTGAGGGAAGAGCACTACATCAAAGATTTTATCGTGGTCAACCACCCTGTTAAGAAGCAGTTGCGCGTTTTCCTGAAGTATGACAGAACCGGCGAGCCGGTGATTCAGAACATCAGCCGCGAGAGCAAGCCGGGACGGAGAGTCTACGTTGGCGCCGGTGAGGTTCCGAGAGTTCTCGATGGACTCGGTATTTCGATCCTTACGACCTCCAAAGGGGTTATCTCAAACAAGGTGGCGAAGAAGCTGAACGTAGGAGGCGAGCTGATCTGCAGCGTCTGGTAGAGCAATGTCACGGATAGGTAATCAGCCAATCACAGTTCCCGACGGCGTCAAGATTTCCCTTGACGAGAAGACCGTTTCGGTGGTCGGCCCGAAAGGGAACCTCAGTTTCGATTCGCACCCCGATATGACTGTGAAGCAGGAGAACGGTACTCTACTTGTAGAGCGGCCGTCGGACAATGCATCACATCGGGCCCTCCACGGCACGACAAGGGCGGTCTTGGCGAATAT
>LUOC01000156.1 GCA_001626655.1 Fidelibacterota bacterium REDSEA-S14_B6
GCTGTTAAGAACGGTTCGTCCCTCCGAGATTTCTTCAAAAAGCTGTTCACCTTTTCTGCCAAACACCACCGATGCCGCTGGTCTTCTGCCGGTTCGGCCCATCATCCTCTTATGGAGCTCAACGCCCTCAAGAATCTGGCCGCTCTGCGATTGGATTCGCCATCCCGGGCCATCGCCGAAGCGGCGACGAGAATCTGCAGGGAATCAGATCTGGCGGAGCAACAAATCGAGCTGCCGGCTCCCACGCCCGAAATGCTGAGCCAGCCTCTTTTCACTCAACAGTTTGTCCGTGCCGTTGGTGAAGGCGACAGGGAGAAGGCGGCGCTCGAAGCGGCAAAGATTTCGGCCGTCTCCGACAACCCTGCCGCTGTCATCGAAATCATGATGGAAATTGCCACGCACCACATGGATCGGCTAGGCTCGTTTGTCTATGGTGTCTACCGTTCTGCGGTATTCTCCGGAAGAGACACTATGGAAACGTTTATGAAGCTCCTGCTCTCTGCATTGACCGATGAGCCGTGGCCCATGGAAGTAGTTGAGGAGAGTGCCGCCTCAAGTTTGTCTCCTTACTTTAATGACGCTCTGCGAAACACCGACGCCACTGTCCTCTGCCGATTCGCCGCGGCCAATCGGCTATGGAGTTCGGAGAGCGTACGACGGACTGGATTCCGCAAGGGGCTTTCGGTCTGGGCTGAGGAACAGTTTGAATCGTCGCTGGAACAGGGAGGAAACGGCTCCATTGGGGGGGCACCGCATCAGGTAGATTTTCTGGCCGCTTTGGATGGGGGGGATGTCTCAAAACTTTCGAGACGGCGCCGGCAAGTCTTCTCCCGCTGATTTCGGAACGGCTTCTTGATGCAGACCGCATAAACTGATGCGGATCGGGCAGTATGAAGTGAGCACGGTGGTGACGAGCCGTTTTGGTCTCGATGGAGGCTCCATGTTTGGCGTAATTCCGAAGAGCATCTGGGGCAAAGATGCAGTGCCCGATAGCAGTAACAGGATTCCTCTCGTCACCCGCTCCCTCCTCATCCGTGGCGGTGGAAAGGTGATTCTCGTCGATACGGGCAACGGCGACAAATGGGATGGGAAAATGAGAGACATCCTTGCCACCGATCCGACGGAGACAAACCTAACCGGAGCACTTGCTCAGCACGGTGTAACTCCCGATGACGTGACCGAGGTGATCTGCACTCACCTCCATTTTGACCACGCGGGAGGCAATACGAGGCTGGAAGGGTCCGAAACGATCCCGACCTTTCCCAACGCCACTTACCATCTCCACAGGGAAAACTGGGAATGGGCAATGTCGCCAACAGAGAAAGATCAAGGGAGTTATCGATCGGAAAACTGGGAAGCGATAGCAGAGAACGGGATGTTCAGTTTTGTGGAGGGGGAAGACGGAATCTTAGATGAGATCGGGCTCCGGTTGACCCACGGTCACACCCCGGGACAGATGCACCCGATCCTGACTGAAGGAGATACAACTCTCTATTTCGCCGGTGATCTGTTTCCGACGCGGCTCCACTTCCGCCTTCCGTGCATCATGGCGTTCGACAACGAACCTCTGAAAACGTTGAAAGAGAAAAGGGAAGTCCTGGAACGAGCGGTTGAGGAGAAATGGGCTGTTGTTCTGGCGCACGATCCTGATTGTGAAGCGGTAAATGTCGCGGCAGACGGCGATCGATTTCGTATCGAGAAGGAGTTCACCCTTGACTGATGAGGAGAGGATCGATCACCTGTTTGAGCGAGGGCGGACCTTGTTCAACCGAGGCGAATACTTTGACGCCCACGAAGAATGGGAGGAGATGTGGTCTGAGTTCAACCTTCGCGATCGCCTCTTCATTCAGGGGTTGATTCAGGTGACAGTCTCGTTCTATCACCTCGCCACAGGAAACCTCCGCGGTTCACGAAATCTCATGAAACGGGCCATCGACAAACTGACCGTGAGGGGACCGAGCGAAGGAAGATGGGACTCTCCACAGCGGGGCATCGATTCCTCTAGATTTATTGAGGAGATAGAACGGTGCGCCGGAGAGATCAGCGGAATAGACGAACCAGCCGATTTCGACTGGAATCTGGTCCCTCAATTACAGCCTGCTGAGCAGGCCGAAGGGGAACCGCTCTGAAAAAAGTCGCCATTATAATGCACGATTTCCAACTGGGGACGCGGATTGCCGATGCCGTCGCCGCAGCAGGAGACGAAAGTTTCTTCCCAGACTTGAAGGATAGCGGAGAGTGGTCCGCCGATATGGTGATCATCGATCTCGATGATGACGCGTTGGCGTCCCTCGATCTAATTCGTCAGATTAAGTCAGAGAGCGAGCGAACCTCTCTGGTGGGGACCGCCCGGCGCGTTTCAAAACAGCTACGCGACGGCGCCGTCGGGGCGGGATGCAGTTGGGTGTTCACAAAGTCGTCTCTGCCTAAGAACCTCTCCTCAGTGCTGGACAATATCGACTGATGCCGCGGGAATCACAAAAGTCGAAAAGCGAGCGAATGGTGGAGACAATCGTCCGCTTGAGGAAGGATTATCCCGAAGCGAAATGCAGCCTCGACTATCGCGATGCCCACCAACTTCTTGTGGCGACGATCCTGTCTGCGCAGTGCACCGATAAACGGGTCAATATGGTGACGCCCGGTCTGTTCAAGAAGTACAGGTCTGCGGCGGACTTTGCCTTCTGCGATGTGAATGAACTGTCCGAGGATATCCGTTCAACGGGCTATCACAATCAGAAAGCGCGGTCAATCCAGGGGGCGAGCCTGATCATTGTCAGCGAGTTCGGCGGTGAGGTGCCGCAGACGATGGATGAACTGCTGTCTCTTCCCGGCGTGGGGAGGAAGACGGCGAACTGCGTGCTCGGAACCGCCTTCGGCATCCCTGCTGTGGTGGTGGATACACACATGATTCGAATCATGAACCTCCTCGGCTTCACAAATCAGAAAGATCCTGTCAAAATAGAATTCGATATCATGAAGATTGCACCGGAGAGCGAATGGGTCATCTTGACGCACCTTGTCATCGAGCACGGCAGGCATGTCTGCATCGCCAGAAGGCCCCAATGCGCCGACTGCTCTCTGAGCGATCTCTGCCCTTCCT
>LUOC01000157.1 GCA_001626655.1 Fidelibacterota bacterium REDSEA-S14_B6
TATCCTTGCTTAACGGCGGCATCCACACCGCTATTCAAATCATAAAAATCGTCCCCTGGATAATCGTGGTGTATGAGTTGGGCGAATTTTTCTCCATAACTTGTGCTACCTCTGGGGTTGGTATAGAGCACCACATATCCTTCAGCTGCCATCAGCTGTTTTTCCAAGTAAAAGCGATCTCCGTAGTTGGCAAAAGGACCGCCATGAATCTTAATGATCAGAGGATACTTCTTGGAAGGGTTAAAGCCAGGAGGTTTGATAATCCACCCCTGAATATCAAGTCCATCCAGAGAAGACTTATACCAGATTTCCTCCACCTTGCCAAGTTCCTTATGACCCAAAAGATCACTGTTCACCGATGTAATGTTTTTCGTTCCTTTTGTATCTGTTTTCCCAACGGCAAGATCAGAAGGGATGCTCGGCGTTGTAGTAATGAATACAAACCTCCCGTCACTCGCCACGGAGTATCCCCGTCCAAGGCTTTCAGCCTGTATGCTGTGTTTCCCTTTCAGTGAGGTGGCGGCGAGTTTTGTGTTCCCCTTGTCGGCATAGGTGAAATAAATTTTCTTGCTGTCTGCTGACCAAGCAAGATTGGAGACCCCTCTGTCAAGATTTATCTGAACCTCCTGAACTTTTTTTGTCTTCAAGTTCATGGTATAGATACGAGAAATCTGCGTTGCCATTTTTTTGTCATCATAACCAGTATAAGCAAGAAGTTTCCCATCGGGAGATGGGACAGGATTCCCATCGGGGCCATCCCTTTCTGTGAGCTTTTTCATTGATCCATCTTTCGACTGAACCTGATATAAATCGCTCTGACGATACCCTTCGGCCTCCCAATCCTCATTAAGGTTTGTTGAGACGTAAATATGTTTGCTGTCGGTAGACCAGACCGTTTGTCCTCCGCGATAACTGGCAAAGTTGAATCGTCCAGAAGTCAGTTGTCTTGGTGTTCCTCCTTCCGCAGGGAGTACAAACAACTGCTTGTAACCCTTCAAATATCCTACACCGTCGAATCGATAGACATGCCGGTCAATTACTTTTGCGGGAGTAGCCCATTCCGCCCCATCTGGTTTTTCCGGGAGGTCCACTGCAAACTCAGCGTCCGTTGGCACGGTGCCAAAAAATGCAATCTGTTGTCCATCCGGTGACCAGCTAATGCCGTGTGGTCGTGTTTGGACATTCGTGAGTATCGTCGTTTCTGCGCTGTCCATCCAACGTTTATGAATCTGGCTCGATCCCGAACTTCCTGAAACATATATAATCTGTGTTCCATCTGGAGACCACCGAGGCTGACTGTTGCTGGTTTGTCCACTGGTTATGGGTCGCTGATTTGTTCCGTCACTATTGATGATCCAGATGTTCGAATAGCGCTTGTCAGTCATGATATCACTTCCCGACCGAACATAAAGTATTTGGGATCCGTCGGGAGAGATTTGAGGATCAGAAACAGTCTCCATCTCAAAAATGTCCATCGGCTTAATAAGCTCAGCGTGCTGGCCCTTCGTCTGTACCGAAAAAATCAACACCATTATGGAGAATGCTTTAGTAAAGTCACGAATTGTCATGCTAAACCCCTTTCTCATTTGTTGATAGCGAAAATATGTCTCAACCGATTGAATTTAACAGCGGTGGCCTGTTTCCTCAAGCTGTGCTTCGTGGGATTTAAATTAATCAATTCTAATGCCTGATAGGCTAAGGTCGTCTCCTTAAAACTTTTCCGGAAGACAAGTCGGATGACGGGCCGGCCATACGCCCGTTTACGATCACCGTTTCGAAGCCTGTGGCTGGCAGGTGTGGCTCTGCAAAGGTGGCGTTGTCCTTCACTTTTGTCGGATCAAACATCAACAGGTCGGCTTTGTAGCCCTGCCTGATGCGCCCCCGTTTTTCCAGCTCCACCGTTTGGGCGGGAAGAGAAGTCATTTTCCTTATCGCCTCTTCAAGGGTCAGGAGTGAATCTTCCACCACATACTCTCTGATCACTTTCGCGAAGGCGCCGTGGCCCCTCGGGTGATGCATGGTGGGGGAGCCGTCCGAGGAGATCATAACGTAGGGGTCAACGATGAACCGCTCCTGAAGTTCCCGATCCATGGTAAAGTAGGCGGCGCTCGCCCCGGCCGGACCGATGGAGTCTACCAGCAGCTCCTCAAAAAGGATTTCCATTTCGGCGGCAACTTCCGCCAGCGTCTTCCCTTTGTAGGGCTCGGTGCCGAATAGGGTCGCCTCCGGGCCGTTCCGCTTCTTGACCAAATCCCTCACATAGGTGAGGAGTTCTCCGCGTCTCTCACTACGAACCTCCTCATAATCGTTCGGCGGCTTCGCCCACTCGGGAAAGAGAATCCCCACCGTGGTGTAGCTCGCCATGTAGGGATAGACATCAGCGGTAACGGTGAACTTGGGAAATATGTCTCTCTGCTCGGCCATGAGGTGTAGCACTTCCTCCGCGCGTCCCTCCCCTTCCCCGAACACCACCTTCATGTGGGAGACATGGACGCTGGCGTGCCTTCCCTGAGCGAACAGCTCGGCGAGGTCGTCTTCCATCGTTTCATCCTGCTCCGTCCGCATGTGGCTCATGATGAGGCCGTTGTGTCTCCCTACAACTTTCGCCAGTCGCTCAAGCTCTTTCTGATTTGCGTACGTGCCGGGGGTGTATTCCAGCCCTGTGGTCATTCCGAAAGCGCCGGCGTAGACAGCGCTCTCAAGAAGTTCCTCCATCTCGCCCACTGCCTCTTCTGACGGATCGGGATCAAAATCGATCCCGCTCAGTCTTCTGAGTGTACTGTGCCCTGTGAACATGGCAATGTTCGGCCCGAGGGGGAGCGTATCGGCTGAGGCCATCCACTCCCCCAAATTTTCCGTCTCCGGACTGAATCCGTCCTGGCCGAGGCAGATGGTAGTGACACCCATGGCGAGGAAGTTTTCAAACCGCGGCGTCTTGAAGGGGTCGCCGTGGGCGTGTGGATCGATGAAGCCGGGTGTCACCACAAGTCCGGCGGCATCAATAGTATCCAGTGCTGTGGCCCCTTCCGGCGGCATTCCGACAAACAGAGTGGAATCGCCTTGCACAAAAACATCGGCCCGAACGGCTGGACCGCCGCTGCCGTCAACAACTGTTCCGCCGCGAATCCAGATGTCTGCGGTGATTGCTTGAGGGGGGCGGTCTCCACCCGACGAGGCACACGAAAAGAGGAACAGAGAAAGTGAGAAAAGAGAGCGGCTGCTCACGCGTCTGGCACTACTTTTTCCTGTAGATCACGTTTCCCCCAAGGATCGTCATGACATTCTCCACATCCTTGATCTTCGCGGGATCGATCTCTAGTAGGTTGTCCGATAGCACTGACATGTCCGCAAGTTTCCCCACCGTGATGGAGCCTTTGATCTTCTCCTCAAAAGAGGCGTAGGCGGAGTTGAGTGTGTAGGCTTGAATCGCCTCTTCGATGTCTGGCGCGTCACGGCGGCGTAGAGCCCCAGCATGGGGTTCAGCGGATAGCGGGCAGCGTTGGTGCCAGGGGAGTCTGAACCGAAGCAGACGACGGCGCCGTTATCCCACAGCGTCCGGAACGCATAGGCACCAAGGCACCGGTCGTGACCGATCCGCTCCTCCATCCACCGCATGTCATCGGTGCAGTGGTACGGCTGGACCTCCGCCACGATGCCAAGTCCGTTGAACCGCTTGAAGTGGTCGGGATGAATCACCTGCGCATGGACCAGCCGGAAACGCCGATCCTTCTGGCCGTTCCGTTCAATCATCCGCTCCACCATGTCGAGGAGGTAGCCGTTGCCTTCATCACCGATCGCATGAACCGAGAGTTGAATCCCTGCCGAGTCCGCCTTCATGGCAAGGTTCTCCAGATTGCTCACCATGTCACGACCGTCGTTCGCCGCCGTCCAGGGGAACATGATGGACCGCCACCGTCCCCGCTCACCGGAGATGTGAGAGTATGGCTCATAAAATCGTGCCGAAGAGTTCCCCATGATGCCGTCAATCCACGCCTTCACAGCGCCGAGGCGGATCATCTCATCGCCGGCGCCCACCTTGATTCTGAGGGCCGCCAACTTATCCCACTGATCGAGATACCCCCGGGAGTGGACCCGAACGGTGAGAGCGTCGCTGTTTCTCAAATGATAGAAGATCTCCCGCTGGAGCGGATCCGACATGTCGGACAGGCTCGTGACGCCGAACATTTTGCATCGGTCCAAAACGGCCTGTGTCTCCAACAGCCGTTGGTTCCATGACCTGTCGGGAATGATTTTCTGGAAATGGTTTCTGACGTTGGCGCCGGTGAGGATGCCGGTGGGCGTCCCCTTCCGGTCTCTCTCCACAGAGATGCCGGCGGGGTTCGGGATATCCCGGCCGATGCCTGCCAGTTCCAGCGCCTTCCCGTTGGCGAAGAAAACATTCCCGTCAAACCGCTGAATAAAGACTGACCACTGCCCGCCGGTGATCCAGACGCCGGGAGCAAAACGGTCATTCACCTCCCGCACCTTCTTTACAAGCGGCTTCTCTTCATGCACTTCCAACAGGTTGAGGCCGAACACCAGCCGGCCGGTCCACTCGAAGTGGACGTGGTTATCGTTAAAGCCCGGTGTTACAAAGAGACTCTCGAGATCGATCACCTCCGTGGCCCCTTTGCGAATATGCTTCTGAACGCCGCGGTTCGAACCGACGTAGATAAACTTCCCGTCCTTCACCGCCACCGCTTCCGCTGTGGGGTTGGCGTGATCGACAGTCCAGATTGTGCCGTTCGTCAGAACGAGGTCGGCCTCTTGAGCCAAGCACCAAGAGGGAAGAAGATAAAGCACTGCGAATAGAACAGTTCTAATCATATCGAACTTTTTCTGCAGTTCTGGTCACTAATTCATCGCCGCAAGATCAAGCGTCCGCATATCCCGTCTCCATCACCCTGCGCCACCACAACTTTACGCTTGCCACCCCTGAAAGTATGAATAGCCACGGCAATATTGGTGAGCCGAATGGATGCGGCACCAGTAATTTGCCAATCCCGATCAGCAGAAGGAAAATAGTCAGCGCCGTAGTCAACACAGTGTAGACTCCATCTCCTAATGCGACAACGTTGGCCCGTGGATTTACGCCGGCCTTCGAAGCTGTTTTCCCCCAAAAGCCCGGTGGATTTACCTTTCTGAAGAATTGATCGAGAACACTATGTTCAGTCTCAGGAGTAATCAGTGTAGCGATAATCACCGAAAGTGTTGAGCCGGCGGACATGAGAAACAACCTAACCCACTCATCGCTAACGGTGAGAAGGATAACGGGAGCCATTAAGAGAGATGCCGCCATTGCTGCCATCTCGGAATAAAGATTGATCCTCTCCCAAAACCACCGGAGAACGAGGACTGAGCCCATGCCCGCCCCGAAAAGTAGAGAAAGATACCAAGCCGTCTGAATAGAATTGAGATTCGCCATAATGATCAGGGCGAGAAATCTACAACATGTGGACAAAATCGTCCGAGCGATTCAAGACGATCTGCCATCTGTCTCCACCAGAACCGTGCTGGTAAATCAGCTCTTTTTTACTAATAAGAAGATTTCCTACTCACACGATTAGGCCGCGGCGAGTACTCAACGCTCCACAAAACAGAAAGCCGCCTCGGAAGAGAGCGGCTTTCTGCCTCATGTCTGAACTATGCTATGTTTATCGTCAGCGCGATTTCAGATAGAATAGAACTGTAAGAATCGCTTGGGGGACGTTGCCTCCAATGTTCATGGCACTGGCTGGAACATTGCCTACGGCCAGTTGATACACGTTCAACGCCAGGAAAACAGCATGAATGATGGCGAATGCCATACCTGCTGTTTTCAGGTTGTCTCCCGCCCAAGTCGGCATCTGCCAGTGAATAACAGCAAAAACGAGCATCGTGGTACCCATGAACTGCATCATAATAGACAGAGCTTCTGTTAGTTCCCAATCCCAATTCCCAGCCAATGTCTCCGGGGCTACCCACATACCGATACCCCACAAGCTCATAAAGACAGCCATAGTTCGAAACACGACAGATAAGGTCATGATCGTCTCTCCTTGTTTGTTGATTGAAACTGCGAGCCGCTTAAAATACCGCCCCCCCTCCTCCTCAAGCAACAACTATATTTTCCTCTTCATCGGCCGATCACTGTTGTTCAAAGCGCTTCTCTCTTGTTTGGAGTTAAATGACGTCAATTCCCTCCGCCGCCCCTCACCTTCCAACGGATCCTTTGGATGTTCCTCTCCCCCGCCTGGCATAGCTCGTGAATAATCTGAATACGGCGGGGAGAGGAGGCCTTAGAGAGCATGCCAAGAGATAATAGGCCAGATTTCGAAGATTGCATCAGTTTCGAAAACCGTTCCTTCTCCCCTTGAGGGAGAAGGC
>LUOC01000158.1 GCA_001626655.1 Fidelibacterota bacterium REDSEA-S14_B6
AAGAGACAGCGTCTACACCATTCTCGGAGGGCTCTGGGCCGTCGCCATCACAGACGCCATCCAGTTCTTTATGATGTGTGTAACGCTCGCCGTTGCGATTCCTCTCGCCCTCGGGAAAGTGGGGGGCTACGAATGGCTCGAGGCCAATCTCGATCCGAGCTATTTCCACTTCTTCGGCGATGTCCCCATCTGGCTCGTCCTCATCTACGTCATGACAGGACTGAGCGTTCTCGTGGAGCCGGCGTTCTACCAGCGCATCTTTTCAGCGAAGAGTTTCAAGTCGGTCCGGAACGCCATGCTGTTCGGAATTATACTGTGGGGCTCCTACGACTGGGCCGTGACTGCCGCCGCCATGGCGGCGAAGGGGGCAGCGCTTCAGGGGATTCTGCCGGCGGACATCCACCCCAACGAGGCGGTGCTGCGGATCACGGTCGTCTCCTTGCCCGCAGGACTCGTGGGCCTGTTCATCGCTGGTGTTCTTGCTGCGGAGATGTCCACTGTCGACTCTTACTGTCTCGTGGCCGGCTCAAACCTCTCATACGACATCTACAAACCGAGGGCTCGGAAAGCAGTGACGGACGCCCAACTCATCAGGATGACGAGGATCGGGATAGTTATTTCGTGGGTGCTCGGATATGTCGTCGCTTTCTATTTCGAACGGATGCTGGCGCTGTGGGTTTTCCTCAGCACGCTCCTGACAAGCACTGTCCTCATGCCGGTCCTTTTAGGCATCTTCCGGGCGGACTGGCGGAAACCGCTGGCCGGTTTCGTCAGCGCCGTAACGGGCCTCGTCTCCGCCATACTTTTCTACGGTTTCGTGGAGTGGTTTGGCACTTTCTCAGAAGAGAATGGAACGACGATTCTTACCATTGTGACGGAGTCCGGCGCCACCTTCGACATCTGGCAGGAGTACGCCATGCTCGTTACATTACCTCTCTCTCTGGCGGGATTTTTCGTGGGGCTCGCCATGGAGAAACGCGGAGCGCAAGCGTCATGAACTTCTGGCAGACAGTCTCCATCACGGCGGCGTGGATACTTGGTCTGAGCGCTACCGGCGTGTTCGTGCTGTTCCTGCGGGATATTGTTGAAATAATGAGAAGCAAAGGGAAGAAAGATGACTAATCAGAATTATATCAACGGCAAGCTGTGCGATGCTGTCTCCGGTAAACGGTTCGACGTGATCAATCCGTTCACTGAAGAGGTGATTGATAGCGTCCCCCGGAGCGGCGCCGAGGATGTGGAAGCGGCTGTAGCGTCATCCCGAGAGGCGTGGAAAGAGTGGCGGTTTCTCCCCGGCGGCGACATGCGGGATCTGCTGAGAGAAGTGGCGGTGAAGTCCAGAGAGCGTGGGGAAGAGTTAGCAAAGATTATGACAGCCGAGGTGGGAAAGCCCCTGATTGAAAACACCGATGAAGTGGAGTGGATTGCCTCCTGCTTCGAATACTATTCTGAGCTGGGCCGGGATCAGATCGGCCGCGTGGTGGCGCCGACGCAGGACAAGCAGATGTCAATCGTAATCAATGAACCTTACGGTGTGGTCGGGTGCATCGTGCCGTGGAACTATCCGCTCCTCCTGGCGGCGTGGAAGATGGCGCCGGCCCTGGCGGCTGGGAACAGCTGCATCATCAAGCCGTCCGAACTTACGCCACTCAGCCTCCTCCGGTGGGTGGAGACCTGTTTCGACCACTTTCCTCCCGGCGTGGTGAATGTGGTGACCGGATACGGTCAGGAAGCTGGCGAGCCCATGGTCACCTCCACGGGGACGAACGTTATCGCCTTCACCGGCTCGGTGGAGACGGGGACGCGCATCGCCACGCTGGCGGCGGCACAGCTCAAGAAGACACACTTTGAACTTGGCGGAAACGATGCCCTTATCGTCTGCGCGGACGTGGACGTGGAGATTGCTGCCCGGGGCGCCTTTTGGGCAGCAACACTCAACTGCGGACAGGTGTGCACCAGCGCCGAGCGAATCTATGTGGAGGAATCGGTCTCCACCGATTTTATCGATGCCGTGGTGGCGCAGGCCGAGGAGGTGGAGCTCGGCGATCCCATGGGCTTGACTACCGATATCGGTCCCATGGCCAGCGCCGAACAGCGGGAAAAAATTGAGACAAAGATCGCGGCAGCAAGGGAGCAGGGGGCCAGACTGATGACCGGCGGCAAGCGGCCAAAGCGGTTTAAGAAGGGGTATTTTCTTGAACCGACGGTCCTTTCAGAAATGAACAGCGGCATGGAGATGATGCAGAAGGAGTCGTTCGGCCCCGTAGTCCCCGTTCAAACCGTTTCCAGTTTCGAGGAGGCGGTCCGGCTGGCCGATCAGTCCGAGTACGGCCTCGGCTGTTCGCTCTACACAAACGATCTTGAAAAGGCGTTCACCGCGGCCCGGGAGATCAAGGCCGGGAGCTTCTGGATCAACGATCCCCTCACCGACAACGAGGCGGCCCCCTTCGGCGGCATGCGGAAGAGCGGAGGCGGCCGGGAGCTCGGCATCGAAGGGCTCAACGAATTCCGCGATGCGAAGCACATTCT
>LUOC01000159.1 GCA_001626655.1 Fidelibacterota bacterium REDSEA-S14_B6
GTTTACATCGAAGAGACCGAAGGGATTGCCGAGAGCAATGACCCACTCGCCGATAAGAATGTCAGAAGATTTGCCAAATCCGGCGTAAGGCAGATTCCGATCATCAATCTTGAGAACAGAAATGTCGGTGGTGCGGTCGGCGCCGATCAACTCCGCCTCATATTCCTCGCCTCCCGGCAGGGTGACAAGAATCTGGTCAGCCTCCTCGATAACGTGCTGATTGGTGATGATATAACCATCAGGGCTGATCACTACGCCTGAACCGAGGCTCGGCACACGTTGCCTGTAGGGCTCCTCCGGGAAAAGGAACTGGAAGAGGGGATCGTTGAAAAAGGGCGACGACCGATATTCCTTGACCTGAATAACATTGATGCTCGCCACCGCCGGCCCCACATGCTTGATCGCTCTGGTGATGGCGTTCTGTCTGCTGGCGGCAATATCCTGACCGGTGAGCGGAATAGACGTCAAAAAGAGTAGCAGGAAGGCTCTTCTTATCGCTCTTGCAATCACGCGTAACTCACCTTTTCAAGACAGAGCCCTCGGGCCGGAGCTCTGAACACTTTGGCAGCGCTGTTTTTTTCGTCAAGAATTTCACCGAATCTTTCTTCTGTCATCCGCCCGATGGCCACTTCAATCATCGTCCCCGCAAGGCACCGGACAAGATGTTGCAAAAACCTGTTTGCTTCAATCTCGAAAATTACGAAAGAGCCGCTGTTAATCCATTGAGATTGATGGACGAGGCAATGCCTGTTTTCCTGACCCGGGACGTGCTTGCAAAAGGATGTGAAATCGATGTCGCCAACCAGAAGTGTGGCACACGCTTTCAACGAATCGAGAGACGGACGGTCATTCAGCTCCCAGGCAAACCGCCGTGCAATGGGCGAAGTGAGCGTCCCAGGTTTTCGGCAGCGAGAAGCTTGCCACCTGCCCCTTCGCGTGAACGCCGGCATCTGTCCTGCCAGCGCCATGTATCCTGACCAGCTCTCCACCGTTTATTCGAGTGAGTCCTTCTTCAAGTTCTCCTTGGACAGTTCGCTTTTCCAGCTGAAGCTGCCAGCCGGAAAAGTCGGTCCCATCATATTCAACATCTATACGGTAATTAGGCAATGAAAAGCCGCCCTATGAGGAAAGTTACCATCGCCACCACGACGAATCCGTCACGATGCGTGAGATGAACGGGCGTGGCGACGCTCCTCGGAAGGACGGTACCGTAGCCGCGCCCTTCCATAGCGAGACCAATCTGACCAGCCCGATGGAGACAGTTCACGATCAGTGTGGGGAGCTGCTTGGCTACCTTCCTGATCCGCTCCTCCTTTGAAAGCGGTGGGGCAAAACTGAGCGATTTTTCTAGCGCCATGAGCGCCTTCACTTCCACCATCACCATGGGGAAGAACCGAAGGACCAGATCGAGCAATTGAAATAGATCCTCCACTCTGCGCCACTTCAGCCCGAACCTGTGCCACACTGTCCGGAACGCATCGATTAAGACGAACGAAGGGACGAGCTCAAGGAAAAGAGCCGTGGCGCTCACCAGAAGAAGAATCCTCGCCGCGGCCCAGATCGCCTGCGAGATTATGGTCAGGAATGGATCGGACGAAACTGCAAGCGAGATTGCACAGTATAGAATGGTCATGACGGGGAGATATGCTGCCAGCCAAAACCGCTCCAACTCACGGCCGAAAAAAGGGAGACGAGATAGATCCCCAGCAGAAAGAGAAGTGTTAACGGATTGAGCTGCCGCTTCATCAGAAAGAGACGGAGAGTACGAGCTGTGACCCTTCGTTTGTCAGAGGGCGAACGTGGAGAGCGAGACCGGAATCTCGGAGCCTTGCCAGATAAGAGACATCAATAGCTGAGACGATCCTGTTGACGACCATGCCGCCCACAGCAAAAAGCCCTATTTTTTGAGCGGTGGCACGAGCACGAAGGTAAGTCCAGTACTGTTCGCGGTGTTCTTCGCTTGCCCATTCCCACGTGTAGTCATCAGAGCTGTAGACTCTTCCCGGCAGGCGCAACCGTTGATGCTCCTCGTTGAACTCGTCCGAACTCCCATAGTTTGCCACATCGACGGCGAACCGGTGCCCTTTCCCGGCAAGTTTTGCGTTCGCGTGGAGGGCCGCATAAGAGACCATGTTCGAGCGGCTCCGCTTTTTCATGGCCATCGATTCGATGACCGTCAGCCACAGCCCCACTTCAATTCCGCCAAAAATCTTCGCACGCCTGTTTTCGCCCAGGGAAAGTTCACCGAGGCCCGGCATGACGGCCGACCTCAGAATCAGGGAACCGACAGTAGCGTCGTCCGCTTCTTTCGGCGGTGCCGCTGAAAGGATTGTTGTCGCAATGAGGAGACAGATGAGATAGCGTTTCATAAGTTTGCGGCCCTCCACTTCCGCACTCCGAAAAACACCAATGATAAGAGTGAAAGCGGAACTATCCAGTCTCCCCAACGGCGGTAGAAGGTGACTCCTTCAGTCGGGACGATCGAAGCTGTAATGACTCCCGCTTCGCCGATGGACAGAGTGGCAGCCTCGCGGCCGGCCTTATCAATGATGGCGGAGATTCCGGTATTTGCCGACCGCACAACGGGGTATCGGTGCTCCACGGCCCGCAGTCTTGCGATAGCTTCGTGCTGGTACGGCTCAGCCGAATTT
>LUOC01000016.1 GCA_001626655.1 Fidelibacterota bacterium REDSEA-S14_B6
CCAAGACACTCCTCATCAGGTCTGTCGCTCGGATTCTTGATCTCGAGTTCAGCAGGATACAGTTCACCCCCGATCTGATGCCGTCAGATATTACCGGCACCGAGATCCTTCAAGAAGATCACGCGACGGGAAAACGTGAGTTCAAGTTCATCCAGGGACCGCTATTCGCAAATGTGATCCTCGCGGATGAAATCAATCGGACGCCACCGAAGACTCAGTCGGCCCTTCTCGAGGCGATGCAGGAACATCGTGTCACTGCCGCCGGGGTCTCCCACTCGCTGGACGAACCGTTCCTCGTTCTGGCCACACAGAACCCCATCGAGCAGGAGGGGACTTACCCCCTTCCGGAGGCGCAGTTGGATCGGTTCATGTTCAGTCTCAATATCAGCTATCCTTCCCGCGAGGAGGAGATCGAGATCGTCAAATCCACCACCGCGGGGACCGTCCCAATGCTCGATGCCGTCGTAAAGAAAAACGACCTTCTGACGTTCCAGTCCCTCGTCCGGCGCGTGCCGGTGGCGGACAACGTGGTGGAGTATGCCGTCAAGCTCGCCTCACTCACTCGGCCCACGGACGGTGCGCCGAAGTTCATCACTGATTGGCTCGAGTGGGGCGCCGGACCGCGAGCGTCTCAGTGCCTTATCCTCGGCGCCAAGGCGAAGGCCATTCTCGACGGACGACCGCCCCCCGATATTTCCGACGTGGTGGCGATGGCCAAGCCGGTGCTGCGTCACCGTATCATCACGAGCTTTAACGCAGAAGCCGACGGAGTAAACGCCGATCAAGTCCTGGATCGCTTGATTGAAGGAGACAACTGAACGTAATACGTTGGACGTTATATGTTTGGGGTTAGGAGTTAGACGTTGGAGATCTAGAAGGGTGCGATTATGGGTTCTTTCAAAGAGTTAGAAGTCTTCCGGTTGAGTGTGCAATACGTGAAATCTATCTACAACACGACCCAATTTTTTCCGAAAGAGGAGCGGTATGGGCTAACCAGTCAAATCAGGAATGCGGCGGTGAGTGTCTCGTCGTGCATTGCTGAAGGTTCCGCAAGACGCACAGTAAAGGATCGGAAACACTTCATTGACATCGCCCTCGGATCGCTTCAGGAAACTCACTCCCAACTCATCATTGCAGAAGCTCTCGGTTTCATTGAGAAGTCAACACTGACCAATGCCGAAGAGTTTATTTCCACGCTGAGAGGGAAACTGATCGCATATCAAAACTCGATCAGGAGTCGCCCACCAAAGCGAGGCTAGCTCTGAACACCTCCCTCCTAACGCCTAACCCCCAACACCGAACGTGACTATTGACAAACGAAAATACCTCCAGCCTGAGATTGTAGCGCGCCTGGATTATATGGCGCTCCGGGCGAGGCTTGTAGTGGAGGGATACCTTATCGGTCTCCACAAGAGCCCATACCACGGCTTCAGTGTGGAATTTGCCGAACACCGCGCCTACGGACTGGGCGACGAACTGAAGCACCTTGACTGGAAACTGTACGGCAAGACCGACCGGTACTACATTAAGCAGTATGAGGAGGAGACGAACCTCCGCTCCTACCTGCTCCTTGACGTGAGTAAATCGATGACCTATTCCAGCCATGCGGTGTCCAAGCTCGATTACGGAAGTTACCTCGCCGCCGCCCTCACCTATCTCATGCTCAATCAGCGGGATGCAGTATCGCTTACAATCTTCGATGACAAGAGGCGCGGCCATGTCCCGCCCCGTTCAACACAGAGTCACCTTAATTCGGTTCTCGGTCAACTGGAAAAAATCACCCCCGGCGATGATACTCAAATCGCACAGACGCTTCATGAACTGGCGGAGAAGATTAAGAAGCGGGGGCTCGTCGTTCTCATCTCTGATCTGCTGGACGAGCCGGATCAGGTTCTCTCCGGACTAAAACATTTCCGCCACAGGAACCACGAGGTGATTGTGTTTCACCTTATCGATCCGAGAGAAGAAGATCTCGATTTCTCAGTCAGGACGCGCTTCCGCGATATCGAGACAGGAGAGAACATTACCACCGAACCGTGGCAAATCAGGAAGGCATACCGGAACGTGGTAAAGGAATTTCAGATGACGTATATGCGAGAGATGCGCCGGCGCAACATCGATTATGTTCCGCTCATGACCGATCAGGCCCTGGACCTGGCGCTAAGTCGCTATCTCACCAAGCGGCGCGCAATCTCCTGATCTACCGCTCGGCCGATCACCGGCCTTCAATTTCTTTGGCCTTGTCGATGTACTCTGTACCTTCGTCCACCCTCCCCTGAAGGTAAACCACGCGCCCCATGGCTCTCAGAAGACGTGGATTCTCACCATCTGCCCGAAGGGCCCGGGAGTAGTAATACTCTGCATCTTCCCATCGCTTCATCCCTTCGTACGCTTCTCCCATGCCGATAGCGGCCTGAGTGTCATTGGGGTTAAGCTTCAGCACTTTCTGGAACTCCTCTTCGGTCATCTCAAAATCGCCAAGTTGAAGATAAAGAACGCCCAGGTTGAAATGTAAGTCAGGATTCTCAGGTTCAGACCTGATGGCTTTTGTATAAGCAAATACGGCCCCTTCCATGTCGCCCATATCATAAT
>LUOC01000160.1 GCA_001626655.1 Fidelibacterota bacterium REDSEA-S14_B6
CTCTTCGTACAGCCCGGCGCCGATTGCCAGTATCACCTGCCGGGCAAGGTCTTTCCCGGAGGGAAACATCAGAAGCGCCGGCACGTATCGCATGGCGAGATAAAGAACAAAGCCCCATGCCGTCCCCTCAGCAAGCATGCCGAGGAGGTAGTCACTCTTCACCACGGTGATGTTCCAATCCTTCTTCTGAATCAGGAACACTGCCAGGAACATGACGATAAACGAGATGCTAAGAACATAAAGACCCCACTCGCCGAACATGGAGAGAAACTGCCGCATCAGGACGTCGGCGCCGTTCCGGAGGGTCACCATCTCGTCGCGGCTGAGGAACAACACCATCACCTCGTAGACAGCGAAAAACGGCAGGACAAAAATAAAACTGTAGTAGGGAGAGCGCGACAGTTCCCAGTATGAGAGGCGGTCGTTCATCTCACAAAACGCGGCGGCCGAGCGCCTCACTCAGCCTCTTACTTCCCCTGTTCAACCTTAAACAGAGCCAGGAAAGCTTCCTGAGGAACTTCCACCTTTCCGATCTGCTTCATCCTCTTTTTCCCCTCCTTCTGCTTGGCCCACAGTTTTCTCTTTCGCGTAATGTCGCCGCCGTAACATTTTGCCGTCACGTTTTTCTTGAACGGCCGCACCGATTCCCGGGCGATAATCTTGGAACCGACGGCTGCCTGAATCACCACCTCGAACATCTGCCGGGGGATCACCTCTTTCAGGCTCTTACACAGCTCACGCCCCTTGCTGTAAGCGGACTCCCGATCGGTGATGATGGAGAGGGCGTCCACCGAATCGCCCCCGATGAGGATGTCCAGTTTCTGGAGCGGCCCCGGGCGGAAACCGATATGGTCGTAGTCAAAAGAGGCGTAGCCGCGCGAGACGGATTTCAGCTTATCGTAAAAGTCGAACACGATTTCTGAGAGCGGAATCTCATACTTCAGCTGAACGCGCTCCTCGGAAAAGTAGTGGGTGTTTACGAAGGTGCCTCGTTTAGCCTGACTTAGCTTCATCAGCCCGCCCATATACTCCGACGGCGCAATGATCTCCGCCGAAACATACGGCTCATGGATTTCCTCCACCTCCCCTGCCGGAGGCAGTTTGGTGGGGTTGTCGATCTCGATAATCTCGCCGCTGCTCTTCAAGATTTGATATCGGACCGTGGGGACGGTGGTAATGAGGCTCAGGTCGAACTCACGTTCGAGGCGCTCCCTCACAATGTCCATGTGGAGCATGCCGAGAAAGCCGCACCGGAAACCGAAGCCGAGGGCCGTAGACGTTTCCGGTTCATACAGGAGCGAGGCGTCGTTGAGCTGAAGCTTTTCGATGGAATCCCGGAGACGCTCGTAATCATCGCTTACGGTGGGAAACAGCCCGGAGAAGATCATCGGCTTCATCTCCTGGTATCCGGGCAGCGGCTCTTCCGCGGGGTTCTCTTTCGTCGTAATCGTATCGCCGACGCTGAGCTCCTTCACCTCTTTCAGTCCCGCAACAATGTAGCCCACGTCGCCCGCTTCCAGTCTCTTGGCGGGGACACGTTTCAGCACGAAATGGCCCACTTCAGTGATCTCTCTAAGCTTTCCAGTAGACAAGAACTTCGCCGTCATCCCCGGCTCGATGACCCCGTCAAAAACGCGGACGTAAGGGATGGCGCCGCGGTAGGCGTCAAAGTTGGAATCGAAAATGAGCGCCCTCGGCTCGTCCCCCTCAGGTTCAGCCGGCGGCGGAATGCGGTCAATGATGGTCGAAAGAAGAGTCTCCACCCCTTCGCCCGTCTTGGCGCTGACGGTCAGGATTTCCTCAGCCTCGCAGCCGATGAGGTCCATCATCTGCTGACTCACCTCCTCCGGTCGGGATGTAGGGAGATCAATCTTGTTCATGACGGGGATCAGCTCGAGATCGCTCTCCATCGCCACATAGGCATGGCTCACCGTCTGGGCCTCCACCCCCTGTGCCGCGTCCACCAGCAGGATCGCCCCTTCGCAGGCGGCGAGGGAGCGGGAAACTTCGTAAGAAAAATCGACGTGTCCCGGCGTGTCGATGAGGTTAAAAACGTACTCCTCTCCGTCCGTATGACTGTAGTGCATCTGGATGGGATGGCTCTTGATGGTGATCCCCCGCTCCCTCTCGAGGTCCATGTCGTCCAGCACCTGCGCCTTCATGTCCCTTTTGGAGAGGGTGTGCGTCATCTCCAAGAGGCGGTCCGCCAGCGTCGACTTCCCGTGATCGATGTGGGCGATGATGCAAAAGTTCCGCGTATGACTCAGTTTCACGACGGCAAACTTACCTGTGTCTACAGCACCGCGCAAACTGACCTTTGGGAAATGGCCGATCAAGAACCAAGCTCCAAGATAAAAGAACCAAGAGCCAAAAAGGACCAACCTGGAATTAGGAATGTGGAACACAGAATTGGGAATCTTCAATTTGCAATTAGAAATGAAGAGGGTCAAATGTGGTCAATCAGCCTGCATCTGGAAGCAACATTGTTTCTCGGCCTTGTCATTCTGAGTCTTGCCAGAAGCGAGGAGAAGAATCTAATCCGCGCTTGATTCTACGGCGTGGTGTTGAGATTCTTCGTCGTTCCTCCTCAGAATGACCATGCGATCGGGAAATGGGAACTTCGCGCTGTGCCCCCTCTACGTTCACCACCACCCCTTTCCTCGTTGCCTCAATCGACGCACCGTGCTAAACTCCCCGCTTACTGACGCTCAATAAACCAAGGAGACGAACGTGGAATCATTTCTCGACCAACTGACGGCCGCCACCGGAAAAGTTAGCGATATCATCTCCGGACCTCTTGTATTCATCCTGTTGGGAACGGGCATGTTTATCACCCTGACGCTGAAGTTTATTCAAGTCCGAAAACTGAGGCACAGTTTTGATGTGGTCGGCGGTAAGTATGACAATCCCGACGACGAAGGGGATGTAACACACTTTCAGGCCCTCTCCACGGCACTCTCCTCTACCATCGGCATCGGGAATATCGCCGGCGTTGCGCTCGCCGTCAGGCTCGGCGGCCCCGGGGCCCTGTTCTGGATGTGGGTCACCGCCCTCCTCGGCATGGCGACGAAATACGCCGAATGCACCCTCTCTCACCGTTACCGTGACATCCACGAGGACGGCTCCGCTTCCGGTGGGCCAATGTATTACATCGAAAAGGGGCTCGGCCCCAAGTGGAAACCGCTCGCCGTCGCCTTTGCCGCCTGTGCCGTGGTCTGCTCCTTCTGTACAGGAAACATGAACCAGGCCAACACCGTGGCACAGACGTTTGACTCCTACGGCATCCCCATCTGGGCCTCTGGCGCGGTCATCGCTTTTCTGGTGGGGCTTGTGGTCATCGGTGGGATTAAACGGATCGCGGCAGTGGCGGAAAAACTGGTCCCCTCCATGTCTGTCATCTACGTGCTGAGCGCGTTGTTCGTTCTGGGAACACACGCCGATAAAATTCTGCCTAGTTTCCTTCTTGTCATCCGCGAAGCGTTCTCCCTTGAGGCGGGCTGGGGCGGACTCTTTGCAGTGATGATGTGGGGCGTCCGGCGGGGACTTTATTCCAACGAAGCGGGACAAGGATCTGCCCCCATCGCCCACGCGGCGGCGAAGACCAAAGAGCCGGTCCGGGAAGGCGTCGTGGCGTTGATGGAACCGTTTGTCGATACGCTTATCATCTGTACGATGACAGGTCTCATGATCATCTCCACCGGCGTACTGGACACCACCACTCTCACGGGCGCACAGTTGACGCGCGCCGCTTTTGAGGAAGGGTTCGCGTTCGCGCCGGTTGTGGGAAGTACCATCATCAACATTTCAGTCCTTCTGTTCGCCTACACCACGATGGTGGCGTGGAGCTATTACGGCGACCGATCCATCGAGTACCTCATCGGCCCCCAGGCGATTAAGCCGTATCGGTACGTTTACGTTTTCTTCAACTTCATGGGCGGTATTCTCCCCCTCGCCTTCGTCTGGAGTTTCGGCGATATCGCCCTGAGCCTTATGACCATTCCGAACCTGATCGGCGTGTTCTTCCTCACGGCCACGCTCAAGACCATGACGAACGACTATTTCTCCAAGAAACATATTACGTACGAGGAGTATATGGGACAAAGCGGCCTCTTTGATTTCAGACGAGGCTGAAAAAGTTCTCAAGGTCGATTTCAAAGGGGCGGCGAATCTTGTCACTCAGGTGGATGTGGCCGCGGAAAATATCATTATTGAAACCGTCGGCTCCCACTTCCCCGACCATCAGTTCCTCGCTGAGGAAGCGGGCGAGAGCGAAACCAAGTCAGACTATCTCTGGATCATCGATCCCATTGACGGCACAACGAACTTTGTTCACGGCTACCCTTTCTACGCCGTCTCCATCGCAGTTTATGAAGGAGGCGAAGCGCTCGCCGGCGTGGTCAATCATGTTCAGTTCGGGGACGTTTACAGCGCTATCAAAGGCCGCGGTGCATTCTGCAACGGCAAACCGATCTCTGTCTCAAACACCCGCACACTCAAGCATTCTCTCTTAGCCACAGGTTTCGCCTATGAGCACGATGAGGTGTGGGCCCGGAACATGGATCTCTTCAGGGAATTCACCGCTATGACGCAGGGCGTCCGCCGCGCCGGCGCTGCTTCCCTCGATTTCTGTCACGTAGCGCGGGGGTGGCTGGACGGTTTCTGGGAGTTCGGGCTCAGTCCCTGGGACATGGCGGCTGGAGCGCTCATTGTTTCAGAAGCCGGCGGCGTGGTCTCCCTCTCCAACGGTGACCCCTTCGACCTGTTTAGCGGTGACGCAGTCGCCTCAAACGGCCATCTTCACGAGCAAATCGTGCAGCTACTCGGGCGGGACTCTGCTTAATCGTTGTTCGGTCACCTCAACACCTAACGTCTCACATTTAACGTATAACGTTCAACGTCCAACAACCATCTTCTCCCTCTTCAACTTGATCAAGTCATTGAAAGTATACCGTCCATCCGAAGTGACGCGGCCGATGGCTG
>LUOC01000161.1 GCA_001626655.1 Fidelibacterota bacterium REDSEA-S14_B6
CTGTAGATCCCTTTGCAGATTCTAACATTGGGGCTCCCGGGAAGAACTCGTTGCAGGTCGTCTCCGCTCCTTTTCAGATATGCCTGAAGAACCGGCCCGACGCTGGAATACTTCATCTTGCACTGTTCATACAGGTCCAGAGTTGTGTCGGTGTAGGGGCTGTTTTCCATGTCGATGCGGAGAAAGTTTTGTCTCCTTTCCGCCATCTCCAGGAGTCGGAACAGATTCTCCTTAGCCAAGGCATCGTCGTGACCGAGACCGAGATGGGTCAGCTTAACCGAAATGTTGCAGTCGAGACTTGAGTCTTCGATGATTTCGTACAGCCGGATGTAGCTGTCGGTTATCTCTCCGGCTTCCTCCGCCGATTCAGAATGCTCGCCGAGTATGTCAACTGTAGCGGAAAATCCTGACTGATTCAGTTCGTGAACGATGCCGAAGGCGTCCCCTTCCGTTTCGCCTGCCACGTACCGCATGGCAAAGGGGCGCACCGCCCGCTCTGGGAAAAGAGGGAGGAGCGCTGTGAGCGAACTGTTCAGGAGTCCCATAAAGGCGCGCCAATTTAGGTGAGGCGGCACCCTTCGCCAATCGGTTTCCGGCGATATCGCGCTCTCTCGCAGATGCCGCTGCCGCGACGGCCTCGGCGGCCGTTTTCTGAGGGAAATTGCCTTGCATCACCATAGGGGTAACAATAAATTCGCTGTCTGTTTCAGCATCCCAACAGATATGTATAGAGATTTCGGAACGGCGTTCATTTTTGTTTTTATCGGCATCGTGCTGGTGGCGGCGCCGCTGCTGATACAGCGGATTCTGTCGCCCCAGCGTAAGACCCTCGATAAGATGTCCACCTACGAGTGCGGCGAGGCGGTGGAAGGGCCGGCGTGGGTGAAGTTCAATATCCGTTTTTACGTGGTGGCTCTGATATTTATCATCTTCGATGTTGAGGTCGTTTTCCTCTTCCCGTGGGCGGTGGTCTACAAAGAACTGGGACTTTTTGCTTTTGTGGAAATGATGATCTTCATCGGCGTCCTCGCCCTCGGCCTGGCTTATGTCTGGCGGAAGGGCGATTTGGAGTGGGTGAAATTTTCTGTTCCCTACGGCAGAGGCCGGTACCGTAAACTGACCGTCACCGAAGAGTCTCCCGCACCGGCGCCTCAGGAGACCTCGGCCTAACCGCTATCCTCCCATGGACTTTGCGGGAATCGTAGAACTGATCAACTCAAAATTTGGGGACGGCTTTGCCGCAGTTGAGGAGGAAGCTGCCCCCGAGACCGTTCAGGTTTCTCCTTCGCAGTGGGGCGAACTGGCGCCTTTCCTCCGGGAAGGGGAGTCTCTCAGTTTCGACGCCATGATGTGCATCACGGGAATCGACGAAGGTGCGGAGAGTGAGAACCTCGCCGTTGTCTACAATCTGCATTCCATGAAGCACAACCACAAGCTGGAAGTCTATGTCCCGACGCCGAGAGCAGCGCCGAAGGTTCCCTCCGTGGAGCAGATCTGGCGCATCGCGGACTGGTTTGAACGGGAGACCTATGACATGTTCGGCATCGAGTTTGAAGGTCACAGGGATTTGAGGAGAATCCTGCTGCCGAGCGACTGGGACGGCTTCCCTCTCCGGAAGGACTACCAGTTCCCCGAAACATACCGCGGCATCGTGGTTGACAAGATGAAAGAGGGATGGGAGTAGCAGTAGAAAAAGAACTCGGTTCGGTCCAAGGCGAGGAGATGGTCCTCAACATCGGGCCCCAGCATCCCAGCACTCACGGGGTGCTCAGGCTGAAGGTGAAGACGGACGGCGAGATTATCACCGAGATCGTTCCGTATATCGGCTATCTTCACCGCTGTTTTGAGAAGCACTGCGAAAACCTCACTTACGAACAGGCGATCCCCTTTACCGACCGGTGTGACTATATCGGTTCCATGAACAACAATTTCGGATATGCCATCGCTGTGGAGCAGTTGATGGAGATTAAGGTGTCGGAGAAAGTGGAGCACATGCGAATCATCGTCGCCGAGATGAACCGGCTGGCGAGCCACCTTCTGGCTATCGGCACGTTCGGCCTCGACGTCGGGGCCTTTACCCCATTTCTTTACTGCTTCCGTGATCGTGAAAGAATTCTCGATCTTTTTGAGATGCTCTGCGGCGCCCGCCTTCTCTACAACTATATCTGGATCGGCGGTGTCTCTCACGATTTCCCCGTCGGATGGGTGGAGAAGACCTACGATTTTCTCGACTACTTTGAACCAAAGATCTCTGAGTACAACGAGCTCCTCACTTACAACAAGATCTTTATCGAGCGTTCGGCGGACGTCGGCGTGATCCCTGCGGATGTGGCTGTCAGCTACGGCGTGACGGGGCCGAACCTTCGCGGCTCGGGCGTCCGGGGGGACCTCCGCAAAGACGAGACTTACGGGATTTACGACAGGTTCGATTTTGACGTTCCCATCGGCACCGGCGCCATGGGCTCGGTGGGGGACTGCTGGGACAGATACTACGTCCGTGTGAGGGAACTGGAGGAGAGTGTAAAGATTACCCGGCAGGCCCTTGACGCCATGCCCCGGGACGGCGATGTCCATGCCGCCCTCCCGAAAAAGATCAGGCCGAAGGCAGGGCACATCTACAGCAGAACTGAAAGCCCCCGGGGAGACCTCGGTTTCTACATCGCCAGTGACGGAAGCGATACGCCGAGCCGCTTCAAAATGAGATCACCGGCCTTCACCGCGCTGAGCTGTCTGGACGAGATCGCCCGCGGGTGGATGATCTCCGATGTCATCGCCATTCTCGGCTCTCTCGATATCGTTCTCGGGGAGATTGATCGCTGATGGTAGACTTTTTCCTCGACACATTTTCCGGCATCGGCTGGCTGTCCGCTTCGCCGAACCTCGCCTTTATACTGGCGGTAACTCTCTCCGGACTACCTATTTTTCTCTTCATGGCGCTGAATGCGTTGGTGGCTGTTTACGCGGAACGAAAAGTTTCCGCCTTCATGCAGGACAGGCTCGGCCCGATGGGACAGGGGGTCGGTCTTCACGCAGGGAAGTGGGGTCTCCTTCAGACTGCCGCTGACGCCGTCAAACTGCTGACGAAGGAAGACATCATCCCCGCCACCGCCGACAGGAAACTGTTCATTCTGGCGCCGTTTATTTTGTTCGTCGGCTCTTTTGTCGCATTTGCCGGGCTCCCCTTCAATGAGCATGTGGTGGCCGCTGACTTCAATCTTGGCATCTTTTA
>LUOC01000162.1 GCA_001626655.1 Fidelibacterota bacterium REDSEA-S14_B6
GACTGAATCGCCTCTCATGGTACGACCCTTCGTCGGCAAGATGACACAATCGGAATTGATGGCGGTCATGACAGGCGGATTTGCCACTGTGGCAGGGGCGGTGATGGCGATATATGTTTCTATGCTCAGCGACATACCGGGCATTGCCGGCCACCTTATGGCTGCATCCATTATGAGCGCTCCAGCAGCCCTAGTCGTGGCGAAAATCATCTTTCCCGAAACGGAAGAATCGGAAACGTCCGGCGACCACAAAATCAATGTGGAAACGGCTGACGACAATGCCATGGAGGCCCTCTCCCGCGGCGCCACTGACGGAATGAAACTGGCCGCAAACGTAGGCGCAATGCTCGTCGCTTTCGTCGCCTTTATCGCTCTGGTGAACGGCATCCTTGGACTGGTCGGTTTGACAGTTGAAGAGATTCTCAGCTGGATATTCCGGCCGCTGGCCTGGGCAATGGGGGCTCCATGGTCCGAGGCGGCCGTGCTTGGGCAACTGATGGGCGAAAAACTGGTGTTGACCGAGTTGATCGCTTACACCGATCTGATGGATCTCCGGGCTCAGAATGCTATTTCGGATCGAACGGCCATCATCGCCAGCTATGCTCTTTGCGGATTCGCGAACTTTGCTTCCATCGGGATTCAGCTCGGCGGCATTGGAGGTATCGCTCCGGAACGGAGAAAAGATTTGGCCAAAATCGCTTTAAAGGCGATGATTGGCGGGGCGCTGGCGTCATGGCTCACCGCCACCATTGCAGGAATCATTATTTAGGAAAGGGTGAAGCGGCATGCGGTTGATCTTTCTGGGACCTCCCGGCATCGGTAAAGGGACACAAGCCAAACTGCTGTCAGAAAACTGTTCGCTGGCGCACCTTTCTACGGGAGACATGTTCCGATCGGTCATCGAGCAGGAGACAGAAGTGGGACTGTTGGCCAAGTCATACATGGATCAGGGTAAGCTGGTTCCGGACCGTGTAGTGATGGAAATGGTTCAGGAACGGCTCAAAGCGCCCGACACCGCCTGCGGGTTTATTTTCGACGGCTTTCCCAGAACCGAACCCCAGGCCAGAGGGTTCGACGAGCTCCTCAGCTCACTCGAGCTCTCTATCGACAAAGTGATCGCCCTTATGGGCGACGATCGAATCCTTGTGGAGCGACTATCCAGTCGGCGCTCCTGTTCTGAATGCGGCAGAATCACGAACCTGATTTTCTCTCCGCCGAAGATTGAAATGAAGTGTGACCACTGCGGGGGCGACCTTGTCCAGCGTGACGACGACAAGGAAGAGGTGATCTTGAAGAGGCTTGAGGTCTACCGTAATCAGACAAAACCACTGGTAGAATACTATGACGAAAAAGGTCTGTTGATCCAGCTCAGCGGTATCGGGACTGTTGATGAGGTGGCAGAGCGAATCGAGGAGCATCTTGACAAAAAAACCACGGGGGAATCATGCTGAAGGTTGGAATTACCGGCGGTATCGGTTCAGGAAAGAGTGCCGCCAGCGATAGAATGAGCGAACTGGGCGCCTACGTTTTTGACGCGGACAAAGAAGCGAAACAGATCCTGCGCGAGAGCGAAAAGGTTCAGGAGGACCTCAGGAGCGAGTTCGGCACGGATGTGATCGATCCGGACAATGCTATCAACCCCAAGAAGCTGGCGAAGGTCGCTTTCTCCAATGAAGAGAATCAATCGGTCCTGAACGCCATTGTCCACCCCTACGTTTTCGATGCCATCGATGAGCGGTACGAACAGATCAAGGATAAGGACGATGTGCCTCTCTTTGTCGTGGACGCCGCTCTCGTGTATGAGTCAGGACTTGACCAGCACCTCGACTATGTGGTGGTGGTCTCTGCACAATACGGTGCGCGAATGAACCGAGCGCTCCACAGGGGAACGCTGACGCGGGAGGACATCCAGAAACGGATGGATCTCCAGTTGCCGGAAGAATCGAAAGTTCAGATGGCCGATTTTGTAATCGATAATAACGGCGACACTGATCACCTTGTCCAACAGGGTCCTGATGGCCTCCTCAAAAAGGTTCGGCACCTTCGATGGTGTCTTCACGCCAACGATTCTCACGATTCTCGGCGCCATCATGTACCTCCGCCTCGGCTGGGTGGTAGGGAACGCCGGATTCGGAGGCGCACTTGTTATCATTTTGCTGGCGAAACTGGTCACCGTCACCACAGGACTGGCCATCGCATCCATGGCGTCCAACGTCAGGATCGGCGCCGGCGGTCCCTACGCCATTATTTCGCGCTCACTCGGGCTGGAGATCGGCGGCGCCGTGGGGATTCCCCTCTATCTGTCTCAGGCGCTCGGCGGGGCTATGTATATCATCGGCTTCACCGAAGCGTGGATGGCGCTCTTCCCCCACCACCCCCCGCTGGAGGTCGCGGGAGGCGTGCTCCTGTTCCTTCTTGGAATCGCTCTCATCAGCGCCAAAGTGGCGATGAAATTCCAGTTCATTATTATGGCGCTCATCTCAGCTTCGCTGGTCTCATTTTTTCTGGGTAAGGGGGACAGCTCAGCCGAGATCGCTCTCTGGGGCGGTTTTGAATCAGCGCCGTTCTGGACCGTCTTTGCCATCTTCTTTCCGGCGGTGACAGGCATTGAAGCAGGCGCCGCCATGTCCGGCGACCTGAAGGATCCAAAACGGTCGCTCTCCATCGGAATACTCGGCGCCATCGGCGTCTCTTTTGTGGTGTATGTCGCCCTTGCCTTCTGGATGGATCACGCTATCTCTCCCGAGCTTCTCCGAAGCAGCTACACGGTGATGCTGGACGTATCCAAATGGCGGCCTGTTGTGGCGGGTGCCATTCTGGGCGCGACGCTCTCCTCTGCACTGGGGAGTCTTGTTGGCGGCCCGCGAACTCTCATGGCGCTGGGGCAGCATCAGGTCCTTCCCTTTGGAAAGATTCTCGGTCGACAGAGCACCAACGGCGAGCCGCGCGTGGCGACAGTTGTCACCGGAGCGATAGTTGCGATAGGTGTCTTCTTCGGCAACCTCAACACCATCGCCCCGCTTCTGACCATGTTTTTCCTCATCACTTACGGGACGATCAACCTTGTGGTATTCATAGAAAAACGGATCGGCATCTCGAGCTATCGCCCAACTTTTGAGGTGCCGGTGATTGTGCCGTTTATCGGTTTCGCGTGGTGCACCGTCGCCATGTTCCTGATCAATCCGCTATTTGCTGCCGGCGCCATTGTTGTCATCATCGGGGTCTATCTTTGGCTCGTCCGGGAAGGGCTTCAGGCGCCATGGGGCGATGTCCGTTCGGGCATCTTCACCGCCGTGGCTGAATGGGCAGTCCGGATGGGCGCTCGCGTCCCCGCCGGCCCGAAATCGTGGAAGCCAAATCTCATGGTGCCGGTAGAGCAGCCGGACGCTTGGCGGGAGCGAATAGACTTTGTC
>LUOC01000163.1 GCA_001626655.1 Fidelibacterota bacterium REDSEA-S14_B6
ATCGTAGAGGAGCAGACCGCCGGAGGTGGCTGAGACGAGGAGGTCGCCCACTTCAATGGTCTCTCTCACGTCGAGCGTAGACGGGTAGGACTTCCACTCCCCCACCCTGCTCTGGCCGAGGAGGAGGAGAGGGAAGAAAAGTGAGAAGAGTCTGATCCCGCGAGTCATCTTCTTAGCCGAAGGGGACCGGCACGAAGCAGAGGATAAAGATTACGAGACAGGCGGCGCCGATCGCTTGCTCCCGCTGGGTGAGGGGCGTCTCCATATCGAGGATGGGCGGATGTTTTACCGTCCGCATGAGGAGCAGGATCAGCCCGCCCCACAGCAGCCAGTTGAGGGAGAAAAAGCTGAGCGGTATGAGCATCAGGAAGGCCCATTTGGCGATCTTGTCATGTCGCCTTCCCAGGAGCGCATAGGTGATGTGGCCGCCGTCCAGTTGGCCGATGGGCAGAAGATTGAGCATGGTGACGAGGAGGCCGATCCATCCGGCGAAGGCGACGGAGTGAAGCAAAATGTCCTGCGTTTCGGCTAGGCCGGGAAAAACGATAGCCGTGGCCAGTTTCATCAGCAGCGATTCCCCGAGGATGACCGAACCGCCGGGGATTCCCTCAACCACCGTGGAGCGGGAAAGACCGTAAAACAGCAGAGGGACGGCCACCACGAAACCGGCGATGGGTCCCGCCGCACCGATGTCCAGCAGCGCCTTTCTGTGCTGGATGGGGCTCTTGATCCGGATCACCGCCCCGAGAGTACCGATAAACGTCGGCGCCGGAATAAAGTAAGGGAGGGTCACGTCCACGTTGTGCCTCTTGCCGTAGAAGTAGTGACCGAACTCATGGCACCCCAGAATGAGGAGCAGTGTCGCTGAAAAGGGAAAGCCCATGGCCAAGTTGGAGATAGCGAGGGGATTTCCCCCTTCCATGAGGGTCCCGGCCATGAGTGTGGTGAGGAGGGTGGCGAAAAACAGTCCGATGTTGAGCGGCGGGATGACGATGGGCGGTTTTTCCTTACCGGCCTCCTCCTCGGCGGAAACCTTCAGCCAGACGGTGCCGTTCTCATTGGAGACGGTGGCGGTCACCGGCAGGGCGTCCAGTTGCAGTGAAAGATCACGCTCCGTCGCCCCGTTAACGAGCTGCCCCATAGCGACCCAGACGTCGCCGCTGGAGCCCATTTTTCGGACGCGGACCTTGTCGTCTATGGAAAGGAGAAGTTCTCTAAACTGTCGCTCTGTCATCCTCTTTCTGGAACAGAATCTGCCGCCGATGGTTCCTTCAACTTAGGTTGACATGGTGGATAGTCGTCAATAAATTGGCGGCGTGAAACGGCTCATCGTCCTCAGTTTGCTTGCCGCCGGAATCGCTGCCGCCCAGCCGACGCCCATTTTCGAGATCGACGTCCGGCTCAGGGTGGTGAACGACGACATGCTCTACGTCGTGGTGCAGGTGGACAACCGTTCCGGAAGAAGGGTGACAGAACTGGCGGGGTATATCACTGAGTCCACGCCTGAGGAGAGGATTGTGAGCGAACAGAGAATCGTTCATGTCCACCCCTACGATCCTGTTCTAACGGACGGCCAGACCGCCATCCGCGGTTACACCTACCCGTTTGAAAAGTCGATGGACCACCGTTTCCGCTACCATATCAGCAGAGTCACGTTTCGGAACGACGACCGCGTCTTCGCCTGGAGTCCGTCGGACGGTCTGATTCGGGTGGAGTAGACGGCTACTTCTTCCTTTTCGCTTTCTGTTTTTCCCGCATCATCTCAAACCTGTCCTGATTCTGAATCTCCAGCATGAGGCTGTTGATCCACTCCTTGCTCAGGCGGGTGTATTCTTCAACCACTGACGGCGGCTGTCCCTGGGCGATCATATTGACGATCAACACTGCCGAGGCAACTGGAATGTACCGCTTCAGCGGTTCGCTGTAGAAGCGGTCAAGCGTCCGGATCAGCTCGGCGGTGGAGAGGTAGTCGTCCAGTTCCGGCTTGAGGTGCTCGGTGACGAGGAGTGAGTCGGCGGACCACAGTTTGTAATAATCGTAAAGCCGCCCGTCCTGAAGGCCGTTGAGGTAAGAGGACTTGGTGAGGTAGGCAAACTGAGGATCACCGGCGGTCCGCTCGGTGAGCTTCACCCAGTCGTGACCGTCCCAGAACAGCTTCTGCTCCTGCGCCGGAAGTCCCGCCGAGAAGAGCAAGACAGCGAGAAGCACCCTGTTCATCGGCCCCCCTATTGAGCGTCCCGATCCGCCTCGTCAACAATCTCCGACAGCCGACGCGTGATATAGACGAGACCGAGGCAGACGCCAAGCCCGACTGCGCTACCGATAATTGTGGGAATCATTCTCTCTCTCCTTTGATCAAAAGTGGAGTGGAATTTAGTTCTGAATTGGGACGGAAGAAAAAGCTTCTCAGACCTTTTCCTTCAGCAGAGTTCGGATCATCCTCCGCATCTGTTTGTACGCCTCATCCCCTTTCAGGTACTGACCGCCGGGGTGGATGTGGCGCACGACGCCGTTCCTGTCGATGAGAAAGGTGACGGAGGTAAACCGTCTGATGCCGCCGTCGAGCCACCAGTCTGTCAGTGTCCGCCATTTGTGATCGATAGCAACAGGAAACGAGAAGCCGAGGGATTCGATGTTGAGGACAACCTTCTCCTTGCTGAGGGGCTCTCTCGACTTGTGGTGATAGAAAGCGACAATCTTCAGCCCGTCTTTGCTGAACTCGTCGTGGAATTCGTTCAGGGCGTGGGAGGAAGCGATGCAGAAGCGGCAGTGGGGCCCCGTCCACCACCGGACCAGCACCACCTCGCCTCGGAGCTCCTTCAGCTTCAGCGGCTTGGAGTTGAACCAATCCGCCACGCGCCACTCGGGAGGGCGATCGCCCAGCGGAAGGGAGTCGTCATACCGCTGGCCGGCAAGGGCGGAGAAAAGGAGCAGGAAGAGAAACCGTTTCCCCATGGCGGGAAAGTTAATAGAAAATGATGTAGTAGACGACATAGACCCACGACATGAGGCCGTGGACGATGGCCCAGAAGACGGACTTGTTGACGCCGAAGGAGATGGCCATGGCGAGGGCTGCGCCGAACGTGACACCGTTGCGAATCCACTCCCTTTGATAAATGGCCTCCATCACGCTTTCCAGAAATCTTCCAGCTCCACGCCGAGGCCGTCCGCAAGGCGGTTTGCGAAGGCAAAATAACCGACGATCTGATTGATATCAAGAATGGCTCTATCGTCGAATCCCGCCTCCCGAAGGGGCGCCAGATCATCTTCGGACATCTTCCCCGGCGACTCCGTCAGCTTCACGGCGTAGTCAAGCATTGCCCTCTGGGCGGTGGTGAGGTCGGCCTTTTTGTAATCGAGCTTGAGCTGATCCACGAACGCTTCATCTTTTGTCAGTCTGAGGAGACCCTCCCCATGG
>LUOC01000164.1:0-1029 GCA_001626655.1 Fidelibacterota bacterium REDSEA-S14_B6
ACACATGGCTCACCTATCTGGAAGGGATCGCCTCTATGGACACCACCGCCGGATTCAACCCTCCCGTCGTAGTGGGCTACCTCAATTACGGCAACGTCAACATGGGCGGTCTCGACATGAGTCTCTCCTTCCTGCTGAACCGATCATGGACTGCTGACCTCACTTACTCTTACTTGAGTATGAGTGATTTCATCAATCCCATCACAAAAGCGAAGGACCCCATCAATGCACCGAGGCACAAGGGGGGCATTAAACTTCAGTACACTCCACCCCAGTCAAAATTCGCCGGCACCATGAGCGTGCGATACGTGGACAAGTTCCCGTGGCAGTCTGGGGTCTACTTCGGCACCATCGGTCCTTACGCTATCTTCGACCTTCACGGCCGTTACCAACTGATGGACAAAGCGGCGCTGCTGCTGAGCGTCAGCAACCTCTTCAACGACTATCATGTGGAGATTCAGGGCGGGCCGTCTCTAGGCCGGCTCCTTATGCTTCGTATAGAAGCCAACCTCTAGTATCCCTCCTCACGATCTGTTTAACTGTCCCCTGTGTGAGGTAAATTCCCTCCTCTCATGACAGGCCACTTCACCTCTCAGAAAGCTCTCAAGACTGCCGCTGTTCTGCTCAGCGTCACCTTTTTTGCCGAACTGTTAGGCGGCATCGCCTTCGGCAGTCTCAGTCTCGTCTCTGACGCGTTTCACGTGATCGCCGATCTCGGTTCCATCCTCATCGCTTCCTTCGCCATCTCTGTTGCGCACCGTCGGCGGCCGACGCAGCAGATGGCCTTTGGCTATCACAGGCTTGAGGTGATCAGCGCACTGTTCAACGGGGCCGTCCTCAGCATCATCTCTGCCATCATTTTTCTCGAGGCGTGGGAGCGGTTCAATAGTCCCGGCGATGTCGACACCGGAGGCGCCTTGCTCATCGCTGTCATCGGTCTTGCAGTGAATATTATTGTTATCCGATTTTTCCACCACACACCGGACCGCCACCACGACGTCAACATACGTAGCGCTTACCTCCACATCC
>LUOC01000164.1:1040-5169 GCA_001626655.1 Fidelibacterota bacterium REDSEA-S14_B6
CCACATCCTGGGCGACATCCTCGCCTCAGTCTCTGTGGTGGCGGGCATTATCGCCATCGAGGTTTTTGATCAGCCCGTCATCGATCCCATAGTGGCCGCATTCGTCGCTTCTCTCCTGCTTGTGGGCGCCGGCCGCGTACTCTACGCCAGCGCCGAGATACTCCTCCAGAAATCGCCTCAGGATATCGACAGGGTGCGGCAGCGGGTGATGGAGATTGATGGTGTGAAAGATTTTCTCGATGTGCGGCTGTGGCAGGTCTGCTCCCACCTGACGGTGGGGACGGCTCACGTGGTGGTGTCGGTTGATTCCTTAGAGGCGACGGAGCAGATCAAGAAGAACATCCGCTCCATCATCCAGGAGGAGTTTGACGTAAGGGATATTACTCTGGAGTGTGAGACCGAGAGCAGCGCCGAGGAGCACTCACACCAGTTCGAACACCATCACTGACCTTTCGGCTGCCGGAAAGTTCGGCGAGCAGGTAAGCTGGTTAAGGAAGAGAGATCAGGCGAGCGGTGGCGCTCTCGAGGGGGGGAAGGGGTGAGACCGTCTTGGATCGAGTCAGAACCGGCCGCTCTGCGACCGTCGCCTCTACAGTCTCAAAGACTGCACTTTCGCCCGATTCAGTGAGGGCGTAGTCACGGATGCGAACATGGAGGCAGTCCCGCTGGGAGACTTGTGACCTTATGTTCGGAAGTATCACAATCAACTTCGCAAAAACCGGGAGCGGTTTTCGTCGGACAGCTGTGACTCTCCAGATCGTGGGAAATGTGGAGGAGCGGCGTCGCCGCCACCCAAAGCGCTACGAGTGAGGCGAGCACGCCACGATGGCGTTGGCAACGCCTGTCAGTTGGGAAGTACATCCTCCGGAGTCTTCAGACCGTACCGGTCGAAAGAGTCGTTCTGGGGAACGGTAATTTCACCATACTGCTGTTCATATTTCTCAATGTTGTCCGACAGCGCTTTCTGAAAACTTTTTGCATGAGACGGCGCCATGATAATCCGGGAGTTGACCTTAGCTTTCGGCATCCCCGGAAGGAGGCGCGTAAAGTCCATGACAAATTCGGCCGGAGAATGGGTAATCACAACAAAATTTGCGTAATCGCCGCTGCCGACCTTCTCGTCAAGTTCAATGTTGATCTGCTGTTCTTTTTTCTTGGTCACGATTTCTTCTTTCTCCCTCGTCGGGACTTTTTCTTTTTCTTCAAGAGAGGGTTTTCGTCCTCACTCTTGTTGCGGAGATTGAACTCTTCCCAATCTTCTTCCAGACCTTCCCACACATCATGCTCCTCCGTACTGTCTTTCTCAACAGTCTCCACCTCTTCCTCGAACAGTGAAAAGGTGTCTTTTTTCTTCTCAAAATCCTGCGGATCTACCTCTTCCTGATCTGTAGGATCGAGACGTTCGATCTCATCCTTGTAAATCTTCATATCGAAGAAATCGATGTCCTTTACAATACCGTTGGCGACGAGGTATTCGATAAAATCGAGATACTTAGCGTTCTGGAGATCGGTCTTGCAGTGGATGCAGACCAGCGACTCCTTGATATCCTCTTCTTGGAGAGGGGCGCTACACTCGGGGCAGATTAATCCTTCTGAATGCATTCTATTCCTTCTATTTTCCCTCGGTGAGGGGGCGTTAATATAATCGGCGGCCTCCCCTGCGTCAACACTATTTTGACGCAGTTCATCGGGCGCTCTCCTCGGCGATCCGACGGAACAAATGTTCTTCGGCTTCCGAAAAGGGGTGATTCCGCCTCCCTTTGGCGGCGATGGCTGTTTCCTTGAACTTGTCAAAGGCGTAGGCCCTCGACCTCCCTTTCACCACCCAGGAGAAGGGGGGGATCACTTTCCGGGGAAATCCGGCAGTCACCACATTGCACGCCGGGCCGACCACAGTTCCGGTGTTGAACTGTGTGCCGATGGCGCTCTTTGAATGATCACCCATAAACAGGCCGACGAAGAGACTCCCCGTATCAATCCGCTCGCCGTTTACCGTCACTTCCACTGATGTGTAATTGTTTTTCAAATCGCTGTTGTTGGTGCCGGCGCCGAGGTTGACCCATTCGCCGATGTAGGCGGTTCCGAGAAAGCCGTCGTGCTGTTTGTTACTCCACCCCTGAAAAATCGACTCCTCCAGTTCCCCGCCCACCTTGCAGCCGGGACCGATGGAAGTCTCTCCAAAAATCTTCGCCCCCGCCTTGATGAGAGAGCCATCACCGATATAGAGAGGACCTTCAAGGTACGCCCCGGGCTGAAGGGTAACATTTTCGCCGATGATCACCGGACCGGACTCGGCGTCTATGATCGCCCCGACTCTGACTCGGGATCCCTCTCCGACGTAGGTGTCTCCCCGGCTCACCAGATGAGCGTCGTCGTCGATCTCTCCCTTGATCTCACCCAGCGGAAAATGGCCGGCGTCCCCTCGAATGGCATCGCCGTTTTGGTGAACGCACTCCCAGAGATAATTTATGACCGACACATCCGCCTCATTTCCCGAGAGGGGCGGCGGTCCTTCGCACGGCCCGCCAGCGGCGATCCAGTCACTGGCATCGGCACCAGACAGATTGGCTCCCAGCAGACGGTCCCCTTTCGAGATTGCGGCGCCGGGCTCCCCTTCGAGCAGTTGCAGCAGTGCCTCCCGCCAGATAACGCCGCCGTCCAGCCAGACGCCGCCGGAGGGGGTGTCCGGATTTACAGTGCAGTCCGGGAAACGCTCCCGTGTCAGCTCCGCCAGCTCCGGACGGACGAAGAGCGAAACGGAGGCTTCCGGACGTAGCCGTCGGACCCTCTCAAGAAATGTAAAGGCGCCGGACCGGAGGTCGAACACGGGTCGCGTGAGGGTGATGGGCTCCAGCCTGTCGGCAGACCCCCTCGTTTCAAATATGCTGATATTCATAAGTTGAGCAATTTCTGTACTGCAAGATAACTTCGTTCAAGGAATTCGCTTTTCGAACTGTCAATCTCCACATTGAAAAAATGTTCCGAAAAGTTGCTGGCGAATCCGACCCTCAGCGGGGCGCCGGAGAGGTGTGTCAGAAAGGCCGACGGCAGGTTGAAAGCTGGATGCATATCCACGACCGCTTCGTACTGTCTGTCAAAAATCCTCTCCACCGTTTCCTGCCTCGGAATCCTGAACCAGTTGAAATCTTCGTCTTCATACACTTTCACCCGTTCGGGGAGTGAGTCCTGAAAGGCGCGGTAGAGCGATCTGTCCATCAGGAAATCTACCTCCTTCTCACCGCTTTGATAGATCGACTTGAGGAAGTATCGTGCTATCCTGGAATTGTTGCGCCCTTCGGGGAGGATGATCAGCGCCGTCCGAATCCCTCTCCCCTCCTTACGGATAGCGCCGGTGAATTCCGGCTTCACGAGTTTCCGCCCCAGCCGAAACCAGGCGACGGTGGCCCGCGTTTTCCATTGCTCCAGCTGTCCGCGCATTCGTGCAATATAGGGAATTTGCGGAAAAATCAAACTTTTTAGTTACTGCCACTGTCGGCCCGGATGGTGTAATTTTGATCCTCCCAATGACCATTCATTTGAGTCAAATATGCCGGTAAGCAAGAAGATACTCTGGAGCGGTCTCGGCTGGGTGCTGGGCGGTCCCATGGGGGCCCTCGTCGGTTTTTCGCTGGCAAACCTGGCGGACGCCGCCGCTGCGCCGGACTATTATACCACCCACCACGGGCCGCCGAAACGCCCCGGCGATTACCCCCGGACCCGGGCCGGCGACTTTGCCATCTCTCTGCTTGTCCTCCTGGGCCATGTCATGAAAGCGGACAAAAAAATGCTCAAGTCCGAGCTGACATTTGTCAAAGCTTTCCTGACCCGGCATTTCAGAGAGGAGAACGCCGGGGACCTGATGATGGTCTTCAAGGACATCCTGAAGCAGGAGTACCCCCTTGAGGCGGTCTGCAAGCAGATCAGGAAAGAGATGGATCATGCTGCGCGCCTCGAACTGGTGCACGGCCTATTCGGGCTCGCCCACGCTGATGGAGAACTCCATCCCAAGGAAGATGAAGCGATCAGGAGAATCTGCGGTTATATCGGTGTGTCGCCGGCAGATTTCGATTCCATGCGGGCCATGTTCGTTAAGCAGGCCACCGGCGCCTATACAATCCTCGAGGTGGAC
>LUOC01000165.1 GCA_001626655.1 Fidelibacterota bacterium REDSEA-S14_B6
AGTGTTTCCCCACTGGGAAAAGATCGAGGGAAAAGATCTCGAACTCGCCAGATCACTCTTGAAGGAGATGGGAGAACTTGGACTCCTCTCCCTCGACATTCCTGAAAGACTGGGCGGCATGGAGATGGACAAGGTGACCAGTGTGATGGTAGCTGAGGCGCTCAGCAGCGCCGGCTCGGCGGCGTTCACCGTCACTGCCTCCACTCAGATAGGCATCGGAATGCTCCCCATAGTCTGGTTCGGAAATGAAGCACAGCACGAAAAATACCTCCCCAAGTTGGCCACCGCTGAATGGGTCGGCGCCTATGCGCTCACCGAGCCGTCCTCCGGCTCCGATGCCACATCGGCCAAGACGGTGGCGAAACTGAGCGACGACGGCACCCATTATATCCTCAACGGTGAAAAACAGTTTATCACCAATGGAGGCATCGCCGACGTCTACACCCTTTTTGCGCAAGTGGACGGCGAAAAGTTTTCCGCCTTCATTATTGAACGGACTATGGACGGATTCGAAGTGGGCTCGGAGGAGCACAAAATGGGGTCGAAAGGTTCTTCCACAACGCCCCTCAAATTGTCTAACGTCAAGGTTCCCGTTGAAAACCTCCTCGGGAATGTGGGCGACGGCGCCACCATCGCCTTCAACGTGTTGAATCAGGGGCGGATGAAACTGGGGGCGCACGTGCTTGGCGGATGCAAACTTGTAATCAATGGCGCTGTGGAATACGCCCTCGAACGGCGGCAGTTTGGTCAACCGATCGCCTTCTTCGATGCCATCAAGAAAAAGTTCGCCGAGATCACCATTCGCACGTACGCGCTGGATAGCCTCATCTATCGCGCTATCGCGGAGATCGATGAAGCTGTCTCTGAACTGGACAAGACTGCGCCAGATTACTATCTCAAGATGGGACAAACGATGGAGCTGTTCGCTATCGAGTCGTCCATCAGTAAAGTGATGGGCAGTGAGACTATGGGTTTCTGCGCCGATCAGGGGATTCAGATTCTTGGCGGCTACGGTTTTATTGAAGAGTATCCCATGGCGCGAGTTTACCGTGACTGCCGGATCGACCGAATCTGGGAAGGGACGAACGAGATCAACCGTCAGATTATCACCGGTTACTTCATGAAAAAAGCGCTCATGGGCGAGATTCCCATCCGGGAACGGATTTCCGAGCGGAGCGCTTTCTTGAAGTCCGGTGAGGATATCGCGCCCCATTCACCGCTCTCAAGGCAGATGGGCATGGTTGAGGCGGGGAAGCAGCTTGTGCTGACGGTATTCAACGAGGCGCTGAACGAGTTCGGCCAAGACCTGAGGAATGAGCAGATGCTGGGTGAAGCGCTGGCAGATTCTCTCATTGACATCTATGCAGTAGATTCTACCATCGCCCGCGTGAACCAGCAGTTGGCGAGCAACGGGCAGACTACCGTTTTGCTCCAGATCGCCCAGGCGCTGACGGCAGAGTCCTCACTGAGAATCCTCAACCGTTCCCTCCTTTCGCTGAACGATATTTATCACGGTGAGGTACCAGCCGACGTCCTCGAGATGTATGGGGAGTTTCAGCAAAGAATGCTCCCACGGGCCGATGCTTCTCAATTGAAACGAGAGATTGCTGAATACGTTTATGCCCAGAGGAAATACCCTTTTTGAGATTGTCATTGGGTCATTAAGTCATTGGTCATTAGGTAGTTGGAGGATGGGGAGAGATGAAGCTTGAGGAACTGAATGTCTATCAATTATCGATGGACTTAGGAGAGAAGGTCTGGAAACTTGTGTCTCGGTGGAATTATTTTGCAAAGGACACTGTAGGAAAACAGCTTGTGAAAGCGGCTGATTCAGTGGCGGCAAATCTGAGCGAAGGGTTTGGCAGGTTCTTCTACAAGGAGAACAGACAGTTTTGCTACTATGCCCGCGGTTCACTCTATGAAGCGAAAACGTGGGTGAGAAAAGCACACATGAGAAATCTGATCCAAGACAACGATTATGATGAAATCGTCTCAGGAATCGATTCAATTGGCGTCAAATTGAACAACTACATCAAATCCATCGGCAAACGCAAAGACGACGAATGACAGCGAAGCGAAATGACATTGATAGTCATTGGGTCAGTGAGTCATTAGGTCATCAAAGGAGCGTTGAATGACAACAAATGACAGCGGAGCAAGATTACCAAGAGTGTCATCGGGTCATTGGGTCATTATTAATGACAGCGAAGCGAAATGACAATGTGCATTAGTCAACGTACCAAGAAGAGTGAGGATTCAAGAAAATGGCTGACAGAAGAAGTTTGATTATAGACGCAGTCCGCTCCCCAATCGGTGTGAAGCGGGGTGTAATGGCGGGGAACATCCGGGCGACCGCAACCCCAGCGTTTCTCGAGATGACGTCGAGGACGTGGTCATGGGATGCGCCTTTCCGGAAGGCTCTCAGGGAATGCTCATCGCCCGGTCAGCGGCGGTTCTGGCCGGCATCACCATTGACGCCGGAGCCAAGGTGGTAAACCGCTTTTGCGGTTCCTCCATGGACAGTCTACATCAGATCAGTCAAGCCATCGAGACCGGCGATATTGACGTCGGCATTGCCGCCGGTGTGGAGGATATGTTCTCCGTCCCCATGGGCGGTTTTAATCCCGATTTCCACCCCGAGCTGGCGGAGAAGGATTTCTACATCGGTATGGGCGAGACGGCTGAACTGCTGGCTGAGGACCTCGGCATCGCCCGAGAAGATCAGGACAGTTTCGCCGTTGCCTCACATGAGAAGGCGTTAGCAGCGCAGGCCGATGGGAAGCTGGCGAACGAAGTGGTACCGGTGACGCTGGAAGACGGAACTGTCGTTGAGAACGACGAGGGCCCCATGGCGCCGGACGTGGAAAAAATCAACTCCCTCGATCCAGCCTTTATCGAGAATGGCACCGTGACGGCGGCGTCCAGCTCTCCCTTCTCTATCGGCGCTGCTGCCGTTCTGCTGGTGAGCGATGCCTACGCCGAAAAACACGGCCTCACTTCCCGCGGTGAAATCGTCTCTCGGGCCATCGCCGGCGTGGAGTGGGACAGGATGGGAAAAGGTCCGCTGCCGGCCACCGAAAAGGCGCTGAAAAAAGCGGAAATTACCGTCGCCGATCTTGACGCCATCGAGCTAAATGAAGCGTTCGCGGCGCAGTCGCTGTTTGTGATCCGAAGCGGTGAGTGGCCGCTGGAAAGGGTCAACCTGAACGGCGGCGCCATCGCGCTGGGGCACCCCCTCGGCTGCTCCGGTGCGAGGATCGTCACTACCCTTGTCAATGTTCTGGAACAGGTCGACGGCAGCTACGGCCTCGCCACCATGTGTATCGGCACCGGTCAGGGGATCGCCACCATCCTGAAGAGATAAAATGTTCCTGAAACTGAGAGAACCTGTCAGCGCCCTCACCCACTTCGTCGGGATGATCCTCGCCGTGGTGGGGCTCGTTATGCTGATCATGGAATCGGTGAGTCCCGCGAGGCCGTTGCACATTGTCGCCTTCTCAATCTTCGGCGGGGCCATGTTCCTAGTCTATACCGCCAGCACGCTCTATCACTGGCTCTCTGTTTCGCCAGCGGCCGTGGCTCGGCTTCGGAAACTCGATCAGGCGATGATCTATCTCCTCATTGCGGCAACGTACACGCCGGTCTGCCTCATTCCGCTCCGGGGTCTCTGGGGGTGGAGCCTTTTGGGAATTGTCTGGGGTCTCGCACTCTTTGGAATACTGATGCGAATCTACTGGCGCAGCTTCCCCGACTGGTTCTCGATCACGACTTATGTGTTCATGGGATGGATCGTGGTGGTCGCCAGTTGGCCGATCGTAAAAGCGCTTCAGACTGGCGCTGTTGTCTGGATCGCCGTTGGTGGTCTCTTCTACACCGTCGGCGCTGTGATCCACGCCCTGCAGAGGCCGAACCCATTTCCCAAAATCTTCGGCTTTCACGAAATATTTCACCTGTT
>LUOC01000166.1 GCA_001626655.1 Fidelibacterota bacterium REDSEA-S14_B6
CTGGCGATTGCCGTCACGATGGTGGTTGTGATCGCCGTCTACAAGCGGTTGACGGACGGGCGTGATTCGGTACAGGTTATCACCGCTTCAGGGCTTCTGTTTGCAGCAACGCTCTATCTGATTCAGATGAAACTGCAGGGATGGGTGATTCCGACCCTCTTCGTCTGGATGGAGGTGATTGTATCCCTCTCCATACTTCAGTTCTGGATGCTTGCCGGCGAAATCTTCGATCCACGGCAGGCGAAGCGACTCTTCAGCATTCTCGGCGCCGGCGGATCGGTGGCGGGGATACTTGCCGGATATTCACTCAAACCGTTCGTGAAACACTTTGGATCGGAGAAGCTGCTCTACCTCACCATCGTTTTTGTTCTGCTTTCGGTAGTTCTGGCGAACCTTGTTAGAAGCTACCGAAAGTCATCTGATAAGAAGAAGCAGGCAAGACCACAGCCGAAAAAAGATACTGGGAAGAAGACCAAGTTCAAGTTTGATCCGTACCTGAAGTCCATTGCGCTCCTCATCGGGCTGGCCGCATTTGTTTCCAAGATCATCGATTATCAGTTTAAGATGACTGCCGTCCAGACCTATCCGGTGCAGGATGATCTCGTCAGCTTTTTCGGCACCTACTACATGGCGACAGGCGGTGCGACGCTCATTATGCAGTTCTTCGTGACGGGCGTGGTGCTTGCCCGGTTCGGCATTTTGGCAGGACTTCTTGTTCTCCCCATCACCCTCGCGTTGGGATCAACAGGATTTTTTGTCTCTCCCATCTTGATCACAGTGTTCATTGCCAAGTTTTCTGATCAGGTTTTCAAGTTCTCAATCAACAACGCCTCGCAGGAAATATTGTGGCTTCCCGTCCCGAAAGAGAGGAAGAAGGAGGCGAAGCCGGTTATCGACAGCGCAGTCAGGGCGACACTGGAGGGGGTTGTCGGTGTCCTCATTTTCCTGCTGGTGCAGTCCAAGCTCGTGCCGGTGGACCGACTGCACCTCCTGAGCATTATGGTCATTTTCGGCGTTGGGGCGTGGATCTGGAACAGTTTCCGCCTGAAGAAAGGTTACGTGGAAACGCTCATGAAAGCTATCGAGAAGCGCCAGCTCGATCTGGATGACGTCGAGTTCGATGTGACGGACAACCATATCGTTCAGACGATCGAAAAGACGTTGCGGGATGAAGATGAGTTGAAACAGCTTTTCGGCATTGATCTGTTGAAAACCATGCCTCTCGATCCGTGGAAGGAGACTCTCGCCGAGATGTTCGAAACGGGCACGCCGACCGTCCGGCAGGAAGTGCTGGAGCTTGCGGGGAAAGATTCCTCGGTACTCAGTGATGAATCCATCGTGCAGATAGCCACTGGGCAGAGCGAACTTGCGCCCAAAGCAATCGCCTTTGCCGGAGGCAGGAGACTGAAGTCACTTGAGCCCCACCTAGTTTCAAACCTGTCGAGCGATGACTTCGGTTTGCGGGCTTCGTCAGCAATTGCGTTGCTTCAAATGGAGTGCCGGCAGGAAGAGTCGAAGGAAGCGCTTTCCGATATGCTTCACAGCTCCTCTCAAGAGGCGACCATCGCTGCGCTGAACTACCTTCAGGAACCGATGGGTGTTCTGAGCGATGACCTCCTCGTTCAGTTTCTCGAGCACGACAACTCAAAGATTCGTGAGTCGGCGCTCCTGATTGCCCGGAACAGGGGAGTGGAGACACTGCTCAGGCCGATCATTTCGAATCTCGCCTTCCCGAAAACTGCCATGCAGGCAAGGCAGGCCCTCTCTGCCTACGATCTTGAAGATGTCTTCGCTGCCCTCGAGTCGGCGCTTGAGACCGTCGAGACGGATTTTTTCCTTCAACTCGGCATCATCAGATGTCTGAAACATTACGGTGATGAACGGAGCGCCCGAATCCTCGGTTCCATGCTGGATCACGATAAGCTCCTTTTCCTTTCCGAAACTGTGGATTCAATCTTGGGCGTTGCGAGGAAGACCGATCTCTCGGAGGAGTTTCTTGGTGACGTCTCAGGGAATCTGAAAATTCTATCGAGGAGCGCGTACCAATTGAATCTATTCAGCGAGGCGCTCCCGGACGATCAGAACGGTCTGCTTCTGCGGGACCACCTGGAGAGCGACATCAGAAGGACCATCGGCCTCCTGCTGAAGCTCGGAGTGCTAAAAACCCCAAACACACCGATAGAGACTTACATCCAGTATCTTGCGAGCAAAGACCCCGAACTTGTCCCCTTTGTGCTGGAGTTTGTCGACACAACTTTTTCTCCGGACGACAGAAAATTCACCCTCCCGCTGATCGACAGCGAGATTGACATTTCGCAGTCGGGCGACGAACTATTCAGCGATCTGGTCAAAGATTTTGATGAATTGCTCATGGAGTGGGTCTATGCCAATCACCAGTGGAAGACGGCTATAGCGCTGAACTATCTTGTCGCATCCGGGAGAAATGATCTGCTCGAGAAGATCGAGTGGGATCGGATAGATGAATCAATTTTTGTGAAGCAGCTTTTCAAACGAATTGAGGACGACGGAGGGCATCTCAAGGAGATGCTTCCCATCGAGAGAACAAAAAGTGAGGGAGAAAGACAGATGTATTCCATTCTCGAAAAAACGATACTTCTGAAGTCAGTTGATCTTTTCAAGAACATCCCGGGCGACGTGCTGACGCGAATCGCCCAGATCGCCGAGGAAGAGCGGCCGATGGCGGACACCGCCCTTTTCAAGGAGGGCGATTTCGGCGACTCCATGTATGTGATCGTAGACGGCAATGTCAAGATTCACAAGGGTGAGCAGCATATCGTCTCTCTCGGGAAAGGGACATGTCTCGGCGAAATGGCCTTGCTCGATCAAGAGCCTCGTTCGGCTGACGTCACCACTGAAGAAGATTCCACGCTGCTGAAAATCTCTCAAGACGGATTCTACGAACTGATGTCAGGGAACTCGGAAATTATGCAGCAGATCATCAAGCTGCTGTCGGGGAGGATCAGAGACACGAACGCGAAGTTTCAGGAACTTCAAGCCCAAAAGTAGAATCCGAGCGGTCCGGCCGTAAGTGGGGCAGATCCATTCAGGAAGGCAAAAATATCTGTTTGCTGTCTGCAGGGGGATTCGGTAATTTCACGCGCTTTGTCGACTGAGAATTGGTCTCGGTGGCTCCCCAAAGCGAGAGCATAAAGTCAAGATAGTTTTTCAAGAAAATTCCAGGAGAATTCTGTGACTGATCACCACCACGAAGAACCGTTCTGGCGGAAATATATATTTTCTGTTGACCATAAGGTTATCGGCATCCAATATGCCATTACGGCCATGGTCTTTCTCCTGTTTGGGTTCTTTCTCATGCTCATCATGCGGTGGAACCTTGCCTATCCCGGCGAGGTGGTGCCCATCGTCGGGCAGCTCTTCGGCAGTGAAGGGAGCAAAATGTTGTCCTCCGAGGGGATGCTGACGCCGGACGGCTACAACGCTTTCGGCGCCATGCACGGCACGATTATGGTGTTCCTCGGTGTAGTTCCCTTGGCTGTGGGGGGGTTCGGAAACTATGTCCTGCCGCTCCAGGTGGGAGCCCCGGATATGGCCTTTCCGAAGATTAACATGGCCAGTTACTGGTCATTCTTTCTCGGCGGCGTCTGCATGCTGGCAAGTTTCTTCATGCCGCAGGGGACGGCCAGTTCGGGATGGACAATGTACGCTCCCCTATCGGTGATCGCCACAACAGGCGAAACCATGTGGCTCATCGGGATGGTGTTTCTGATTACCTCTTCTCTTCTTGGCTCGGTCAACTTTATCGCTACTGTAATTCAGCTGAGGACAAACGGGCTTACATGGATGCGCCTTCCGTTTTTCGTCTGGACGCAGTTTGTCACTGCGTTCCTACTGCTCCTCGCATTTCCTCCGTTGGAAGCAGCCGCTGTTTTTCAGCTCATGGACCGCCTCTTTGACACAAGTTTCTTCCTCCCCTCAGGGCTCTACGTTGGGGAAGGTGTACTCGATGTGGCGGGAGGGGGAACGCCTTTGTTATGGCAGCACCTCTTCTGGTTCCTGGCCCACCCTGAAGTTTATGTCTTGATTTTGCCCGCCATGGGAATCGTCGCGGAGGTGATTACCAACAACACCCGGAAGCCGCTCTGGGGCTACAAGTCCATGGTCTATTCGATTATATTCCTCGGCTTCATGTCCTTTGTGGTCTGGGCTCACCATATGTTCCTGACGGGGATGGGAACCACCATGGCGGCGTTCTTCCAGACGACGACAATGATTATTTCAATTCCATCGGTGATAATCCTTTCGGCCTTGTTCATCTCGCTCTGGGGCGGCTCCATCAGGTTCACCACTCCCATGCTGTTCGCCTTGGGGTTCCTCCCGATGTTCGGAATTGGGGGATTGACGGGCCTTCCGTTGGGCCTCGCATCGGCAGACATCCACCTTCATGACACCTACTACGTCATCGGTCACTTCCATTACGTGGTTGCGCCGGGGACAGTCTTCGCCCTTTTCGCCGGAATCTATTACTGGTTTCCAAAAGTGACGGGAAGGCGGATGAATGAAACACTGGGGAAAACGCACTTTTTCGGTTCATTCATCTGCATGAACGGCGTCTTTATGCCGATGTTTATTCAAGGTCTGGCAGGCGTTTCCCGTCGGCTCTATGATGGCGGCACAACTTATCTCCACGCTCAGCCCGTTCTTCAATGGAATGAGTTCATGACTATGGCGGCTCTTGGTCTGGCTTTCTTTCAGATTTTCTTTATCGTAAACCTGATCTTGAGCCTTTCGAAGGGGGAGAAGGTCTCCAGCAATGTTTGGGACGCCACCACGCTGGAATGGGCCGCGGCGCCGTCACCGCCCCTTCCTCATGTGAACTTTGAGAAAGTTCCCGATGTGTACCACGGCCCCTATGAGTACAGCACGAACGTCGGCGGCAACGGCCAGCCGGATTTCACACCTCAACACGAAAAGACTAAGAGCTGTCTCTTA
>LUOC01000167.1 GCA_001626655.1 Fidelibacterota bacterium REDSEA-S14_B6
AACACATACAGCATCACAATACACCATGCGGCCTGCAGCATGAGAGCGTTTACCGGAGTGTTGAATTTTGGGTGCCGTTTCGCCGTGAAGCGGAAGAACACCTCGTGGTCGCCCATGGCCTGAATGACCCTTGCGCCGGCTGTCTGGATAGTGATAGAGAGCGAACTGACCACGCTGACAAAAATGAGGATTGTAAGATAAACGGACCACCCTTCGGCCCCCACAGCTTCGAGGGCCCGGAGGGGCACCATCGCCTCGTCGCGCATCCCTTCAATCCCCACCGCCTGCAGGAAGCCGAACTGGACGACGACATAAATTGTCGTTACGAGAACCGTCCCTCCAATGAGGGCGATGGGAAGGGTTTTCCTCGGATTGTGAATCTCCCCGGCGATGTAGCCCGCCACGTTCCATCCTGTGTAGGCGAAGAATATGGGAATGAGCGCCCGAGACAGACCGATGACGGGACTGTCAATGGAGGCGGGAGCGGTCTGCAGCGACGCTGCCGTAGAAGTCTTTGTGAACAGAATGAACGAGAGGAAGATCAAGCCGCCGATCTTCACCACGGTCAGAATCGATTGAAACCGCGAACCGATGGTGATTCTGAGACAATGCAGAGCGGTAAACAGGATAACAAGTATTGAAGAGAGAGCAGGAACAGAGAGACTTGTCCCCGGAATGAACTCTTTGAGATACTTCCCCCCGAATACGGCGAGGATAGCGATGGAGCCGGTCTCGAATATCATGAGGCTCATCCAGCCGTAGAGGAAGGCGGGATAGGTTCCGTAAACTTTTTTCAGGTAGAGGAAATCGCCGCCGATTTCGGGAAACTCTGTGGACAGCTCAGCGATGGCGAGGGCGCCCAGCGTCGCCATGATACCGCCGATGATCCACGCGGCGATGAGCCAACTCCCGTCCAGCACCGGCGAGGCGGCGTAACCGGAAAGCAGGAACACGGAGGAACCGATCATGTTCCCGGCCACCATGTTGGTGGCATCGAATGTTTTTACGACCCTTTTGGAAGATCCCGCCACGGAGATTGTTCAGCCTCGATAAGCCCCGAGAGCGAGGAAGATCCAGCCCGCCATGAAGCAGAGCCCGCCGAAGGGTGTCACGGCGCCGAAAGCGGAAACGTCAGTTAGGACGCGAAGGTAGAGGCTCCCGGAAAAGAGGACGATCCCTCCGACAAAGAGCCATCCCGACCACTCCATTAAGGGTGACGAAATCGACTGAGCCGCAATCCCGAGAAGGACCAGAGCGAGGGCGTGATACATCTGGTATCGTGCGCCTGTCTCGAAAGTTGAAATAAGGTCAGGAGAAACTCTTGACTTCAGGGCGTGCGCTCCGAACGCGCCCACCGTCACCGCAAGAAATCCAAAGAGCGCGCCGAAAACAATCCAGGAGGTCGGTTTCATTTCTGTCAGTCTGGAAGTTTTTCAGGCACCGCGGTCCCAGCGGCTCTCGATCAGACGTCGTTTTTCTGGTAGACTGTCCTGATGGGGAAGGGAATTTCGATCCCCTCTTCCCCGAAGCGCTTGCTGATCTGCTTGATAAATTCGTGAGTTACGGCCCACTGCCCGGAGTAGTCCTCCGCCCCCATGGAGACGCGAAAATCGATGCTCGACTCCCCGAAAGCGACGAACACCATGCTCGGTTCATAATCGGTGATGGCTCCCTCCACCATCGACTGCACCTTGTTTGCCACCTCCAGCACCACCCGCTCAACCTGCTCGAGATCGCTGTCATAGCTGACGCCGCAGGCGACCCTTGCGATGAGCTGTTTCACGGGCATGTCGAAGTTCCGCATAATGGCGGTGGAGAGCCTCGAGTTGGGGATGACAACGGTGTTGTTCCGTCTGTCTTTGATAATGGTGTTCCGCCAGGAGATATTTTGAACGGTCCCCTTGTGTAGAGTGTCTAACTCAACAAGATCGCCCGGGACAACCTTTCGTGACAGGAGGATGTGGAGCCCGGCGAACAGATCAGAGAGCGTATCCTTCAGTGCCAGCGAGATGGCGAGACCACCGACACCGAGAGCTGTCAGGACAGGGGTGATGGAGATGCCGAGCGTCTGGAACACCACAAGGGCCCCCACCGTGATAATCACGATTCGGACAAGGTTGGAGATCATGGTCGTGGACGGAAAGGCGTCGTTGCTCTCGGCAAACATTTCCAGCAGGCCTACCGCTATCCTCGACAGTGCGAGAGTGACAGAAAGAATCAGCAGAACAATCACGCCAGTCTGCACCGATCCCATCAGGGATTCTCCCAGCGGGAGGCGGCCGAGGGCGAGGTAGACGCCGCCGAGGATAAACCAGAAGACGCTCGACGATTCCACCGCTTCTAAGACAACGTCGTCTCCGCGCCAGTTTGTCTTGGCGGCAACTTTCTTCAGTCGGTTGTGGACATACCGCTTTGCCGGCTTCTTTCGGCTCCAGAGCGGTTCTCCCTTGACGCTGACAGTCTCCCGCTCGAACCTCCCCTCTTTATCGGTGGCCAGTACATAAATAATCCTGTTCCGAACGTAACACTGTATTACCGACATCTTGCCGTTTTCATGCCACTGAAGCTCCACGCCGTGCTTCTTGCCGGCGATGAAGTCCGACTCAACCTTTCGGTGGCCGAGCTTGCTCCGCTCCCGGAACACTTCATGCTTTTCGTGGAGTGGTTCAGTGATGCGCCGGCCGTGTCGATCCCAGCCGATGCGCCACGCCTGCTCTCCCTCCCGGTAGGCGGTGATTTGGCGAAGTTCTCCCGAATCGTGCCACATGATTTCGATGTGAGGAATATCTTCGATATAGACGGCGTGGGCGATCAATCGACCTTTCGGTGACCATTCGCTGGCGGTACCGTCTCTCTTACCGCCGGAGTACTCGGTCAGACGGTAGAGAACGCCGCTGGTGAACCATTCCGCCGCAGCGCCGTCAAGAAAGTCATCATCATACTGCGAAAGAGAACGGAGCGTCCGGTCATCATACCATCTCCGCCATCTGCCGACCTTCCTCCCTGCCTTGAAAAGCTGTTCGAACAGCAGTTCACCGTTGGCGTACCACGCTCGGGACTTGCCGCTCAACAAACTGTCCTTATAGATCCGAACGGTGTCTCTGCTTCCAGTCTCGCCGAACCAAGTCCATTTTCCGTGGGGCACCCCCTTCTTGTGGGGGCGAAGAACGCTGATCTCGCCATTCTCGTGGAAGGAGGTCATCCCCGTCACCACCGAATCGCCTTTCGCCACCTTTGAGGTCACCTCTGTCCGTTGACCGTCCATTTCGATGGTAACGAGGGAAGTCCCGCCTGAACAGGCGAAGATGAGAAGCGCTGCTGGTAGAGAGGATAAACCCGACATCGCCTCATCGAACTGTCTCGACTCACCGTAGCCGATACGGATGAACCCTTCGGCGTCAAAGGCGTATTTCCCCGGCGGGACGAGGACGGAGTGATCCTGAACCAGTTTGAGACAAAAATCGTCGGTGCTGACGTCATCGGAAAACTTTGGGAATGTGACGGGCCCTCCCTTCGGCGGAACCCAGTCGAAGACGCCGTTACGCTCGCTCATCCAGCTTTTGAGGTAGGCGAAGTTCTCATCAACGATGGCCTGATTCCGGCCTATCACTTTATCCCGGTGACGGTGTGCAGCGGCGGCGATCTTCTGCTCAATGACCGGCGCCGTAACCGTGGTGTAGAACCGGATGTGGAGGAGTCTGTCCAAAACTGGCTTCGGCGCCGTGATCCATCCCACCCTCAGGCCGCTCAGGCCAAAGGACTTGGACATGGAACCGGTGGCGATGGCGCTTTCGTCGATGTCCCGAATAGATGGCGTTTCTGGGCCGCCGTCCACGGTGATACCCCGAAACTCGAAGTCCGGTTCAAAACTGTTCGCGTGGTCGAGCTTCCAGTGACGTATTTCAACACCGTTGTCTTCGGCGAGCTGATAAAGCGCCGGATACATGGGAAACATGGCCACAATCGAATCGCCTTTCGACACCTTCGATTCGATGAGGAGAAAGATCGCTTCCGTGCTGGAGGAGGTGATATAAACGTTTTCCGATGAGCCGCCACTGTACCATGTGCTGATGGCGCCTCTCAGCTCGTCCGAGCCGGGGCCCGGCGTGGCGCCCAGAGACGACCCTTCGAAATCGAAGGACTCTCCGGTGATTTCGGACAGTTCGGCCACGGTCATCCCGGCGCAACTGCTGGAGCCGAGAAGATGGTCCACGTCAAACTCGTACCGTTCGAACCACTCTTCAAGCCGGAATACTGAATATCTCGTCATCGATAACCCCTTATTGACGGCCAAATATACGCATGAGAGTATCGCATTTCTTTCTAACTCTCCGCAAATCCTGCAGGAGAAACTACGGTGGCCGGAAAAGCCACTTTTAACTCCCTGTCTGCCGATACAAGCGGAATGTTCAGCTCCTGAGCTAGAGTTACGAATTCACAATCATATCCTGAACACGAAGTGTGATGCGCTCTCCCCACAGGTGGTAAGAGAGAATACTCCTGAACTCACTTCGCCATAACACTGGCGCTGCCCAATCTGAATCTTTTTGATAGACCTCTTCCGCCAATTCAGTCTGCTCGGTATCTATGAACATGTAGGCAATGACGTTGGTGTCTACCACAATCACGGCCTGCCCCATTTCTTGGCCTTTTTCAAGATCTCCTCGGTCAGAGGAGCGCCGTCGATCGTAGCGCGAATCTTTCTCACTCTCGCCAAGAGCTGCTCGGGGTCTACGGGATTGTGGCGAAATGTTCTCTCAAGACAGACGATTACCTCACTGTTTATGCTCCGCCGATTGCGACGGGCACTCTCTCTGAGGCTTTCATAAAGGTCGTCAGGAATCTTCTTCACCGTCAAGTTCGTCATGCTGTCTCCTTTCGAATTGGTTCCATTATGCAACCATTACGGAACTTACATTTTCCGGAGAACACAGTCAACAGCAAACTACAGCCATAACTGTCTGTCCAAACTTCTGTACTGGATCGCCTCTGCTAAATGAGGCGACAGGATCTCCGGCTCCCCGGCGAGATCGGAAACAGTTCTCGACACTTTCAGGATTCGATCGTACGCCCTCGCAGACAACCCCAATTTTTCCATGGCGGAATTGAGAAGGGATCGCCCTTCGGCATTGATGCCGCAAAACCGTTTAATCTCTTTCGTCTCCATGTGGGCGTTGGCGTAGAC
>LUOC01000168.1 GCA_001626655.1 Fidelibacterota bacterium REDSEA-S14_B6
CCCTGCTGCCGTACCCTTCCCACACCGCCTGACCGCGATAGGGATTCGGATAGACCCCCGGCTCGGCTGGCCAGTCGTCCGATGCTGTGTTCGCGCCGGGGTAGACGTAGACCCGATTAGAGTAATGCGAACTCTCAAGGCTTCCGAGATTGGCCTCCGGATCACCTCTGTCGTAAGCCGTGACGGCGTAGTAGTTGAGCCAGCCGTTCTTCACGTCACTGTTCGTGAAACTGTAGTGGTAATAGCGGCCATCGATCTCAATACTGTCCGGTTCGCCGAATTGGTTCACGATTCTCACCGCATCAAATCCGCTGTTGTAACCGATGTGCCGGTACGTAGAGTCGGATCGATCAAACTCGGCTAATAGGGTGAATTCGGCTGTTTCGTCGCCGATCGTCTTCTTTGCGCCGTAGACACGGTACCCTTCAAAATCTGTCTGCCGACTGACAGGATCGATGAAGTCCTCAGCGTTGTCCGCCCAGTAAATGGTTACCGTTTGATCACCTACATCCACCATCATGTCGGGAACGGGCGGCGGCGCCGGAAGAATGTACCGATCGATCTCGCCGTCAAAATCTATATCTTCGCCCTCGTCGAGTCTGTTATTCCTGTTCTTGTCCTCGCCGTCGAAAGCCCTCTGGGCCCAGTCGCCGTTGACATGGAGGTTCGCCCGCCGGGCATGGGAGTCTTCGCCGCCGCCGTGCCACCGCGCTGTCACCGTGGCAAAGATGACGTTCACCGATTCGCTTCGGTGTACCCTTCGCCCGAACCGCGCCGGACGGAAGTACTCAACTGTTTGTACCGTTCGCTGTCGTTCAGCGGCATGCCGAAATCGGGATAATCTGTGTTGGTGCTTGTGGTCCAAACCCACTGGTTGAAGTGGGTCCGCAGGTAGGGGCGGGGGACGGTGCTCCCCAGCACTTTCAGTCCGATGTACGATTCGGCCCAACCATCGTCACCATCGAGATCGTACTGATAACCGATATCCCGATTGAACCCGGCGCCGTCCACTGATCGGTCAAAGCCGTCCAGATTGTCGTACCACGTAAAGCCGCCGCCCGGTTCGTACCTGCTTGTGTAGTTCATATTTGCGACGGATGCGTCAGTCCATATTCCGCTGTGCATGTTTTCGATGGTCTCGTCCGATTCATTCGTGATGGTGTAATTCAGGAGAACGAACGCATCGGCGAATGTGAAATTCCAGGCATACGCCTCAAGATGGACCGAGATACCGAGGGGCGTGTGGTTGGGGATGCCGAAATTGTCCAGAGTATTCTCGCCATAGTCCTTGAAATCTGTGATGAGGTCCTGATGCGAAACCGCGTAAGGCGAGTAGTACTGCGCCATGGAGTCCTGTGAGGTGGAGGAAATGGAGGACTTGATCTCCATCCCCGAAGTTGGGACAAGTTCGAAACCTTCCTGCCCCGATTCAAAGACGCCGTCTACGATGGCGGTGGAAACCCGCCGCTCGCCGTTCACGATGCCGCCGATCCACAGCCCTGCGTAAGAGAAATGTTCGACCTGCTCCCTGAGGTTCTCCGTGTGCTGCTTGTACTGGCAGGAGGGGAGGATCCGGCCGTTGATCCTGTTCCACCCGTTGCCGAGGACGCCGAAATTGGTGACTGTCATTCCCAACTGTCCCACCGAGGTGTACTTATCGAAAACGTCAGCAGCCCCTTGGGAAAGCGCCGACTGAGCAAGAATGAGGAGGAGTATGGTGGTGGAAATCCGAGGTTTTGAAAGAAAAAGATTCTGTAATGTTCGCATCATTTGCGCACTTGTTCAGTCCAGTAAAGAGTACTCTCACCCGAGCCGAAAGAGCTGAATGAAATTACCATCCGGCGGGAGAGATATCAACCGCTTAACACCACCTTTCAACTTTGTTCGCCGTGGCGGTGTGTGTAGTTTGTTATTCATGCGGTTGTTCAAACATCTCGTTCTGACGGCGGCTCTAGCCGTTGCGCTGGGCGCTCCACAAGAGGTCTCCTACATCCGTTATTTCAAGACGGAGGACGACCTTCTCCGAGGCGTCGAAATGAAACCTGCCGAGGCGAGGCACTCTCCCCACATTGAAGCGCTCTACAACAATCTGGATCAACTCATCAGCAAGGTCACAACGGACGAGAACAGTGTGATCGCGGGGCAGGAAACCTACGAGTACCGTGGCGACGGCTCGCTCTGGAAGCGGGCGGTGGCAGACGGCGAGGGGACAGTCGGGCGGATGTTCGTCCACGGGGAGGAGGAGATGTCTGCTGTTTTCATCGGCCTCGTCTTTCCGCACATGAACCGCGCCGACTTTGATGAACGGACAACGATTTACGATTACAACAGTGACGGCAAAGTGTGGCGGTATCAGTTCCTTTCCCTTGATCACACCCCCTTCGGTCAGATCGAATTCGACTTCTTTGAGGAAGGGCTGGTGAAAGAGGAGCGGTGGACCGATCTGCTGGCGGGGAAGACCGTCCGGCTTTTCACCTACCGGTACAATCCCATCTCCCGCGAATATACAATGCTTGAGACAGACGCCCGTGGTAAGGAGGTGAGCACAGTCGGGATCAAGCTGCCCCGGAATCTCCTCACTTCGGGTGAATCCGAGGGAGGGAAGGAAATCGCCGGCAACCGGCTGGAGGAAAGTTCAGAAATTATCGAAGATATTCTCCTGAAGAGAGCGGATGGGTGGAATCCCTCCGACGCCATCGGCCATCTTGCAGATCCGGAACTGTTCACCTCTTCTGACTTTATCTATTTGAAAAATGGGGACACGCTCAGAGTGAGCCTCATTGCCGTCACGGAGGAGTATGTCAGGTTTCTCCTCGCCGGAGACCGGGACGTGCTGACCCTTCCGCTGGCCCAGGTCAGCGAGATAGAACGGCGGGACGGAGAGGTGATCCTTGCCTTAGAAGGGGATAGCGGGTTATATTCGGCAGGACATGCGTCACACCTCGGCGGCAATCCTATCTCTCGCGGTCTCTCTTTCAGCGCAGGACTACCCTCCGCCCACAAATCTTGTCACCATTCCCACTGCCGGCGGCCTCGTCCGGGGCGCCTTTTCTGCGCACATGCATATGCAGCGTGAGGGCGGTCTCACGGCGGCCCTCGCCGTTGGCATCTCCGACCGGTTCATGTTCGGCCTCTCCTACGGCGCCAGCAAGCTCATTGGCGATGATGAACCGATCCCCTATCCCCGGCCCGAGGTGATCTTCAAGTACCGAATTGTGGATGAATCGATGGTCTTCCCGGGCATCGCCATCGGCATCGATACGCAGGGGTTTGGCAACTATAACGAAGCGGACTCCCTTCAGAGGTACGATATCAAAGGGTACGGCGCCTACCTCGCCGCCAGCAAGAACTGGCGAACGCCGCTGGGGAACCTCGGCGCCCACCTCGGAGCGAATCAGAACTTTACCGAAACAACAGACGGAGACGAGGACATTAACCTTTTCGCCGGTTTCGATCTTGAGTTCAATCCTGAGTTTTCGTTCCTCGCCGAATACAACGCCGCCCTCAATCAGAACAGTATGACGGCCGAATCGATCGCTCTCAGCCGGGGCGGCTATCTGAACGCCGGGCTGCGGTGGTCGCTGTTTCAAAACTTTCACATCGAGCTTCATTTCAAGAACCTCCTGTTCGACGACGAAAAAGTGAGCTACTTCAACCGAGAGCTGAAGGTCAACTATATCGAATATTTCTAAGCCGGACGCCGTTCGGTTCCTCACTCTCCGCAACAGTGATGAAAGACCTGACTGAATCGAAACTCAGCTCGGAGCAGGTGTTCTCCGGCCGCCTTCTGGACGTACGGCGTGATGAAGTCACTCTTCCTGACGGCGCGGTCTCCACACGGGAGTACATTCGCCATCCCGGCGCGGTGGTAATCGTCCCCGTTCTGCCGAGTGGGGAGATTCTTCTCATTCGCCAGTTTCGTTATCCCATGGGGTGCGCCGAGATTGAGATTCCCGCGGGCAAAATCGATCCGGGAGAAGAGCCGGAGGAGACGCTTCATCGTGAGCTGGAAGAGGAGACGGGCTACCGTTCAGGCAGGACTACTCTGCTTCAGGAGATTCACCCCTGCATCGGTTACAGCGATGAGCGGATGTGGCTCTATCTGGCTGAGGACTTGGAAGACGGCGTTTCGGGCGGCGATGAAGATGAGTTCATCGAGCTGATTCCGACGCCGCTGGAAGAGGCGCTGGAGATGATCAGGCTCGGTCAGATCACGGACGTGAAAGCGATCATCGGCCTGTTCTGGGCCGACAAATTTCGAAAGGGAGAATGGCAGCCGCAGGAGACAAAAAAGAGCTGACAGAAAAAATCAGGAATCGGGCTCTGGAGCTCGGCTTCCAGAAAGTCGGTTTTGCCGATGTCCGTACAGCGACGCGGGACAAGGCGCGCCTTGAAGAGTGGCTCAAGCTCGGCTATAGCGCCACCATGTCGTGGATGTCCGGACGGAAGAGTGAGAGAGGGGATATTCAGGAATACTTTCCCGAAGCGCGATCGGTTATCTCGGTGGGGATGAACTACTTCCACGGAGAAGCGGCGGGGGAAATGAAAATCTCGAACTACGCCTGGGGAGATGACTATCACGATGTGGTGAAGGAGAGATTGTGGAAACTCCTGAAGTTTGTACAGGAGAACCGTCCAGGTGTTCACGGCGTGGCATGCGTCGACACCTCGCCCGTTATGGAGAAAGCGTGGGCCCAGAGGGCTGGTCTGGGGTGGATCGGGAAACATACAAATCTGATCAGCAGAGACTTCGGATCATGGCTCTTTCTGGGCGAACTGATCCTCGACTGCGATCTGGAATTTGATGCCCCTTTTGAGGAAGATCTGTGCGGCACCTGCACCGCCTGCATCGACGCCTGCCCCACCGGTGCCATCGTGGACGATTACCTCCTTGACGCCAGCCGTTGCATCTCCTACCTTACCATCGAGCATCGAGGCGACCTCCCTCACGAATACGAGAATCAGCTCCACGGCTGGATCTACGGCTGTGATGTCTGTCAGGAGGTGTGCCCGTGGAATGAGAAGTTCGCCGCTGAGAGTGACGAAGAGGCGTTCGCACCGAGGGAGGAGATCGTGGAACGGACAGGCGATTCGTGGCGTTACCTTTCCAAAGATGACTACCAAAAACTGTTCAAAGGGAGCGCTGTGAAACGGACAAAGTATGAAGGTCTAACGCGCAACGTGGCGGCGAACTCATGAGCGACTGGAGAAAACTTCCCGACTGCCGGGACCTTCCATCGCAGAGCGGTAGAGTCGTACTTGTGGACGAGAAACCTGTTGCCGTTTTCAATATTGACGGTAACTTTACGGCAATGGACAACAGGTGTCCCCACAGAGGAGGATCGCTGGGCGACGGCGAGGTCGAGGGAAGAATTGTCACCTGCCCGTGGCACGGATGGCAGTTCAACTGCCGCACTGGA
>LUOC01000169.1 GCA_001626655.1 Fidelibacterota bacterium REDSEA-S14_B6
GAACTGCAGGTTTTCGAGCACCGTGAGACGCTGGTCGAAATTGATCTCTTGAGGCATATATCCCACCACACTCGCCGTTTCCACTTTCCGAAGTTGGACATCCTTTCCATCGATAAATACCGAACCGTATTCGGGCTTGGAAAAACCGGCAATCACCTTAAGGAGGGCGGTTTTCCCGCTGTCATTCGGCCCCACGACCGCCATGATGGAACCTCGCTCAATTCCGAACGAAAGACCGGCGAGAACTGACCGCCCGTTCAGCACTTTGCCAATCTTCTTAAGTGAAATAGATGCTTCCATTATTCAAGTTCCAAAAATAAAGATCCAAATTCCAAGTTCAATGCGGAGGATGGATGGATCGTCTTTTCTATTCAATTGATTCTCTATTCTTGATTCTTGGCTCTTGGCTCTTGGTTCTTGGATTTTGGCTCTTTCTTCAATGCGCATGATACCACGACTCTCCGACGCCGCAATCGACGACGACGGGGACATCAAGAGGAAGGGCCTTTTCCATTTCCGACACCACCAGCTCCCGGACCTCAGCCAGTTCGCTATCCGGCACTTCGAACAACAATTCATCATGGATTTGCAGAATCATCTTCGCATTGAACTGCTTCGCCGAAAGTTTTTCATGAATCGCAATCATCGCCAGTTTGATCATTTCCGCGGCGGTCCCTTGAATCGGCATATTGATCGTCGCTCTTTCCGCGGCGCCTCGTACCCTCTGATTGCTGTCATCGATATCATGGCACTGCCGGCGCCGTCCAAGTAGCGTCTGAACATACTTCTCTTTCCTCGCAAACGCCAACGTCTCATCGATGAATTCTCTCATGCCGGTATATCGCTCGAAATAGGCGTCGATAATCTTTTTCGATTCCGCCATGGGGATGCCTAATTCCTGAGAAAGGCGGAACGGGCCCGCGCCATACATCACGCCGAAGTTCACTATTTTCGCCGTCCTGCGCATCTCCGGCAAGACCGAATCCAAGGGCACTTCGTAGATGTTTGAGGCGGTGTGTGCATGGATATCTTCCTCGGCGGCGAATGCCGCACGGAGCCCCTCATCACCGCTGAGATGGGCCATGATTCGGAGTTCGATTTGTGAGTAGTCTGCGGAAAGAATCGACCAGCCGTCGTCTTGAGGACGGAACGCCTTCCTGATCTCGCGGCCCTCCTCAGTCCGAATCGGTATGTTCTGGAAATTGGGATTGCTGCTCGACAGCCGCCCAGTTGCCGCCACAGTTTGACTGAACGAGGAGTGAATCCGCCCCGTGTCGGGATGAATCAACTCGGGAATCACGTCAACATAAGTCGACTTCAGCTTCTGAAACTTTCTGTACTCAAGAATCTTTTCCGGGAGAGGGTGCTGATTCTTCAGCGCTTCCAGGACGTTCACATCCGTGGATCGTTTCCGGATTTCCGGCAGACCGAGAATATCGAACAGAATTGTGGCAAGCTGCTTCGGTGAGTTGATGTTGAACTCACTGCCGGCATCCTCGTGAATTTCAGTTGAAAAACCGTCAAGCTTGTTCTCCATCCAGATAGACATCTCGCTCATTAGCGGCTGGTCTACAAACACTCCGTCCGTTTCCATCGCAACGAGGCACGGAAGCAGCGGCATCTCCACGCGGTGGAAGAAGACTTCCAGCGTAGTCTCTTTCAGTTCTTTCTTCAGAATTGGAGTCAGTTGCAAGCAGACGTCTGCGTCTTCCGCGGCGTAGAAGGAGACATCCGCCAGCGGAATTTCGTCCATCCTTTTCTGTCCCCTCCCCGTCCCGATGAGGTCGGTGATCGGCTGCATGCTGTAGCGGAGATGCTCCTCACTGAGGTAATCGAGTTTGTAAGAGCGCGCTTCCGGCCGCAGAAGATGGGCGGCGATCATTGTGTCAAACTTTACGCCGTTCACGTCAACTCCGTGGCGCTTCAGGATCACCATATCATACTTGATGTTCTGACCACACTTTGGACGGGACTTATCCTTGAGAAGAGGTCCGACGGTCTTGAAGACAGTGGTCAGATCGTCCTTGCCACCATACAGCTCGCTCTCCTTTTCAGGAAACTGAACCGGCACATACCACCCCTCGTCAGGCCGAACGGCAAAACTGAAACCGACGATTTCGGCGAACATTGGGTCTGTGCTCGTCGATTCTATATCGACCGAAATGAGATCGGCCTTTTCGAGGTGACTGATCATATCATCGAGCTCTTTTCGTGATTTCACCGTATGGTATTCCTTCGTCACTTCCGGCTCGACTCTCACATCTTCGTCGCCGCGAAATGCGTCCAACTGACTTTGTAAGCGAAAGAATTCAAGCTCTCGAAAAAGTTCCTCCATCTCTTCAAAATTGAAGGCTCCCACCATACTCCTGAATAAGTTTCACCGCCGTCTTCGCCCCCACGCCAGCGACGCCCGGGACGTTGTCCGAACTGTCCCCCATCAAGCCCAGAAGATCAATAATCCGTTCCGGCGGCACGCCCCACTTTTCTTCGACCTCGGCTGGGCCGTAGATGGTAGAGTCGCCGCCTTTGGCCGGGGCGTGAAGAAAAATCGTATCCGACACTAACTGCATAAAATCTTTGTCACCACTTAAGATTCTGCATTCAAGTCCCTCGTCTTCGGCACGGCGGGCGAGGGTCCCGATGACATCATCTGCTTCAAACCCTTCCACTTCCAACCGAGGAATATTCATCGCTTCCACCAGGCGCCACATATGGGGGAGTTGCTCACGGAGTTCGTCAGGCATCTTCTCGCGTGTTGCTTTGTATTCCGGATACATTTCGTGACGGAAGGTCTTCTCCTTCCCATCAAAGACGGTAGCGAGATAATCGGGAGACTCATCGCGCAACAGCTTGAAGACAGAATTGACGAAGCCGAAAAGGGCGCTCGTGTGGAGTCCGTCGGAAGTGATGAGAGGATTCCGGATCATGGCGAAGTGCGCTCGGTACACCATGGCATATCCGTCGATGAGGAACAGCCGCTTCTTGTCTGAGGAACTCACGAGAGAAGTTATCACGAGGAAACGACTGCCTTCAATTGAATTCTCAGCCCCATTCTCGATAATGGAAGACGCTCTATTAATCAGTAGCCTCACACCTGTCGTCTCACTTAATATCTTCCTTTCAAAGAAGAGGACAATCAGAACTATGGAACAGAGGCTTTTGGGCAGAACCGGCGTGGAGGTTTCGCAACTCTGCCTCGGGACAATGACTTTCGGCGGCCCCGCCGATGAGGCGGAAGCGAAGAAAATGTTCACGAAATGCAGGGACGCCGGCGTCAACTTTTTCGACTGTGCCAATGTGTATGAGAAGGGACGCTCCGAGGAAATCCTCGGGAAACTCATTTCCGGATGCAGAGAAGAAGTTGTTATCACCACAAAGGTCTACTTCCCCACCGGTGATGATGTGAACACACGAGGGGCTACGCGGAAGCATATTCGGCATGCGGTCGAAGGGAGCCTCCGTCGGCTAAAGACCGATTACATCGATCTCTACTTCATTCACAGATTCGATGATCTGACGCCGATGGAGGAGACTCTGTCAGTGCTGGACAATCTTGTCCGAGACGGGAAAATACTCTACCTCGGCGCGAGCAATTTCGCGGCGTGGCAGGTTGCGAAGGCTTTGGGCATTTCTGCCGCCCACGGCTGGAGCAGGTTTGAGTGCATTCAGCCGATGTACAATCTCGCAAAACGGCTGGCCGAAGTTGAATTGCTGCCGATGGCAGAATCTGAGAATGTTGGCGTCATCAGCTATTCACCCCTTGGCGGGGGGCTCCTCACCGGAAAGTACGCGAAAGGAAAGAAACCGAAAGAGGGTCGCCTTCTCGATAATAAGATGTATGAGGAGCGCTATCGTGATCCTCGATTCATGGAAATCGCCGAGGCGTTTGCCGCCTTTGCGGAAAGCAGAGGCTTTTCCCCTGTTTCACTGGGCGTGGCGTGGGTCGGCGCTCATAAAGCGGTAACGGCTCCCATCATCGGCGGCAGGAACTATGAACAGCTTAAGCCTTCTCTTGAGTCGGTAAACATCGACATGACCGATGAACTGTGGTCGGAAATCTCCACCCTGTCACCGGCGCCCCCTCCCGCCACTGACCGAAATGAAGAAGCCACCGAACACAACTACGGAGTAAGATAGCGGAAAGAGTTTGCCCCTCCGCGGCACTCCGTCCGTTTAGAACATTACCGCAGTCCGCCTCTTGTGAAAATTGACCGCCTCCCCCGTCCTCTGATTTCGGCTGCTGAAGCATCCGCCGTCGCGGAGAGCCGTTTTGGTATCTCGGGCGACGTGACCGAACTCGCCAGTGAGCGGGATCGGAACTTCTTCATCATCGATTCGACTGGTAAGAAGATCCCGCCGATGAAGAATCGATTGTCGATTTTCAGAACGAGCTTCTTCTTAGCCTCTCTTCCGCAGACTACGGATGGGAATGGCCTGTGCCGCAGCCAGACAGGAACGGTCAACTCATCAGCCGTTGGGAAAATGACCGCGGAGAAGAACTGAACGTCCGACTGCTCACCTTTATTGAAGGAATCTTTCTTGCCGATTTCACACCGCACAGCTCTTCCTTGCTGGAGGAGATCGGCAATTTTCTCGGCGCCGTCACGAATTCGCTCTCCGGCTTCTCTCATCCTGGCATGAGTCGTCCTCTCTATTGGGATATGAAGCACGGGGTAAATCTGGTGCGATCTCACATCCACGAAATCGCCGACGAGCAGAGAAGAGACCAAATCACTGATTTGATTGAGTCGGTAGAAAAGGTGATTCTCGGAGTGAGCGAGCATCTTCGCGAGGGGGTCATCTACAACGACGCCAACGATCACAACCTCATTATTAAGTGTGGAGAGAACGGAACTGGAAAACTTGTCGGCGCTATCGACGTGGGCGATTCGGTACACTCTTGGCTGGCAGCGGAGCCGGCGGTGGCGTGTGCCTACGCCATGTTCAACAAGCAGGATCCCCTCGCCGCGGCCGGACAGATTGTGCACGGTTATCACAAATCGGCACCGCTGAATGAAGAGGAAATATCGGCCCTGTTTTCACTGATCTCTCTCCGTCTTTCCATGTCCGTTGTCATTGCCGCTCACCAAAAGGCGCTCGATCCGGAAAACAGGTATCTGTCCGTCAGCGAAGAATCGGCGTGGGAGTTGATCGAACGCCTAGGTCAAATCTCTTCGGATTTCGCCCATTTCAGTTTCAGACGGCAGTGCGGCCTTGAGCCGTCACCGTCCACGCCTCATTTTGTCAACTGGATGAACCGCGACGATACTCGATTTTCCAGGATCGTGGAGGCGGACCTTAGCAGCAAGAATGTACCTGTGACTGACCTCTCCATCGGAAGCGCCGAACTGACTGACGGAATCTGGGAGGATGTCCGGAAACTGGGATCAAGAATCGCTTTACCTTCTATCGGCCGGTATGGAGAGGCAAGATTGCTCTACACCGGTGAACAGTTTCGCGAGAGCGGAAATGAGGACGATGAGCGG
>LUOC01000017.1 GCA_001626655.1 Fidelibacterota bacterium REDSEA-S14_B6
AACCATCACTTCGGACAATTACATGGATGATCTTGTCGTTGGATGGGAGTCGCCGGAGAGCTTCACTGGCGACTACTATTTTGTCCTCACTGACAGTCTCAACATGATCTACTCCCATTTCTACGGCAGGGGTGGCACGAAGTCAAACAGCTGTACAATTCCCTATCACCTTCTGGAATACTACCTCCACAGCGAGGGTCTTGAGCGCGTCAGCGGTACGTGGGACATTGTGGCGGATTATGGAACGAAGACAGTCACTTCGAGCAACGGGCCGTTCACACTGACCATCGATGGGAGCTCGGTCGGCACAGCGGGAGAATCTTCTCTCCTCCCGTCCGAGTTCAAACTCTATCCCAACAGTCCGAATCCGTTCAATCCGAGCACCGTCATTGAATTCGATCTGTCGGAGGAAGAGTATGTTTCGGTCGTCATCTATAATCTCCTCGGGAATGAAGTGCGGACTTTGGCCGAGGGGAGAAAAACCGCCGGCCGCCATCACGCCCTGTGGGACGGGAAAGACAGTCTCGGAGAGCGCGTAGATTCAGGAGTCTACTTCTGTGCTGTCACTGCCGGGGCGAATCGCCAGATCATTAAGATGACCCTGCTGAAATAGCCGGGTGGCACAGCTGAACAGTATGAAGCGCTTCGGCGCGTTTTTTTTGCCCATCCTTTTTTCTGCGCTCGCTGCTCAGGATCCGCCGGGAATCCGGTGGAAGCAGATTGAGACGAGTCACCATAAGCTCATTTTTCCCCAGGAACTTTCGGGAGACGCCCAGCGAGCTGCCACCATTCTCGAGGGGATGTACGAAGTGACCGGTCAGCAGATGGGCGGAAGACACAGGAAGATCCCCATCGTTATGCGCAACCGGAGCGCCGTCCCTAACGCCTACGTAACACAGAGGCCGTGGCACTCGGAATGGAACCACATTCCGCTCACGCTTAAAGAGATGGGGTCGGTGGAGTGGTACCGCCTGCTGGCGATCCACGAAGGGCGGCACATGTTTCAGGTTGGCCATCTAGATCGGCGGATGAATCGAATGTGGCGACTGCTGGGAGGCGAAGGGACGCAGGCCATTGCCACGGTACTGATGATCCCCGGGTGGGTCTGGGAGGGGGATGCGGTCCTGACGGAAACAGTGCTTACGGAGAGCGGCCGTGGGCGACAGCCATACTTCAATCGGGAGATCAGGGCGCTACTCCTCGACGATCAGATCACCGATTACCGCAAAGCGCTCTACGGCTCCTTTCGCGATGAATACCCGAGCCACTATCACTACGGCTTTCTCCTCGCCTCGCACATCCGGCGGACGTACGGTAAGGAAGCGATGGCGGCAATGATGAATCTTACTACTCGATGGCCGTTCGTTCGTAATCCGTTCCTTCCGCTCAGCGGATCTGCACGGCGCGCGACGGGGCGGTCCCTGCCGCACCTCTTCAGAGACACACTGGCGGAAATGACCACCGAGTGGCAATCGCAGATCGAGGACGAATCGATTACGCCTTACGACATCCTCAGTCCGGAAGTTGCCGACGGCAGAGTCGATTACCTATTTCCCGGTTTTGACGGCGAAGGTCAGCTCTATGCGCTAAGGCGTGGCCTCGGAGAGACAACGGCCCTCGTCCGGCTTGATCCGGAAAGGGAAGCAGAAGTGATCGCTCAGCTGCCCGGAATGGTGGAGATGACCGGCCTCCATATCGGTGGAAAGTACGCGGTGTGGAACGAGATTCAGCCCGACCGTCGCTGGACAAAACAGAGCTGGTCAAACATTGTTCTCTACGATCTTTTGGACGGCCACCGCCACCAGGTGACTCGACTGGGCAAGTTCTATTCTCCCTCACTTTCTCCTGACGGAAGCCGCATCGCCGCCGTACAGTTTACCGAAACTCGGGACTGCATTCTTGTGATCTTCAATTCTGCCACAGGTGAAGCGGTGAACAGTTTTCCGATGGAATCGCTGATCATGCATCCCCGCTGGTCAGAGGATGGAAACGAGATTGTTTTTGTCACTCAGGAATCCGAGATGCGAGCCATCTCCATCCTCAACCTCTCCTCAGGTGAGGTGAGTAGTGTCAAACCGCTGTCGAGAGAAGAGCTCTACCGACCACTGTTCTACGGGGAATTCATCATTTATGAGTCGCCGGTCTCGGGCATCGACAATTTTTACGCTATCCGCCGCTCAACGGGAGAAAGTTTCAGGATTGTCGCCTCACGCATCGCCGCTACCAATGTGGCAGTCTCTCCCGACGGATTGTCGCTTGTCTCCAACGATTATTCGAGGCATGGAGATCGAGTAGTTTCCACAGAGCTCGACTCCGAAAGATGGCAGGCGACAGACGATGTTCCTCGGAAGCCGGACCGGACGGTGGCGGCGCTATCGTCAGTGGGTAATCCGCCCCCCGGACCGAGCCGTGATCAGGAATACCCCGTGTCCGATTACAATCACGCGAACGGTCTCTTCGGTTTCCACAGTTGGGGCGTCTTTCCTGACACAGATCATCCGTCTTTCTCGATTCGTTCTGACAACGTCCTCGGCACCACCACACTGCTCGTCAGTACAACTTACAGCAGGAATGAAGAGAGCTTTTTCAACGAGGTTCGTGGAATGTATCGGGGGTGGTATCCGGTAATGAGCGGCGGTATCGGCTGGGGAGAGAGGTTCTTGCCTGACACGGTGAGTGTCTCTTTGGGGAGAGGCGAATCGGCAACGAGTCATGTCATCTCCCGGTGGCGGGAGAGAAATTTTGATCTCACGACGAC
>LUOC01000170.1 GCA_001626655.1 Fidelibacterota bacterium REDSEA-S14_B6
GGCTGGTGATGAACCTCTTTTCCATCGGGATTCTTCTGAACATCTCCATGGCAAGAAGAACAGTCAGCAGCCGCCCAAGCCAAGCGAGGGTCATGTTCGCCTAAGATGAGAAAGAGTTTTATTATAGCAGGCGGCGGAACGGGAGGTCATCTTTTCCCGGCGCTGGCCATCGGCGACGCTCTCAAGAAACGGTTTCCGAACTCGGCCATCCACTTCGTCGGCTCCCGTTTTGGACTGGAGGCACGGATCTTGCCGGAGAACGAACGTCCTCACACACTCCTTTCGATTCGCGGTTTCAGGCGAGGATATTCAATCACAGCACTTTTCAGGAATCTGCTGTTCCCCCTCCGCTTCTGCCTGGCCTATCTGAAGTCGCGCCGACTCCTTAAGCGACTCTCCCCCATTGCGGTCATCGGCACGGGAGGATACGCCAGCGGACTGCCGCTTCTGGCGGCCATCCACAAGAGCATCCCCACCGTCATTCATGAACAGAATTCCTATCCGGGAGTCACTACAAGGTGGCTCTCGTCAAGAGTTAATACAGTCTGCATCAGTTACGAGGACGCACGCCGCCATCTCAAAAAAAAAGTGGTGTCGTTACCGGCAACCCGGTTCGGGAGGAGATTGTCAGCAGTGACAGAACAGAATCGCTTCGGAAGTTTGGTCTGTCGGAACAGTTGCCCGTGGTGGGGCTTCTCGGCGGAAGTCAGGGGGCCCTCGCTTTGAATCGAGCCATGAAAGGGGCGTTGGACAGACTGACGGATGTACAGATCATCTGGCAGGCGGGGTCACTCCATCAAGATCAATTCGCCGTTCATGAGAGCGCCCGCGTGAAAGTCCTCCCTTTTGTTAATGATATGGGGGCATTCTATGCTGCCGCTGATGTGGTGATTTCCCGAGCCGGCGCGTTGGCGCTGGCGGAGATTGCCGCCTGTGGAAAACCGTCTCTCCTTGTCCCCTTCGCCGGCGCGGCGGGAGATCATCAGACCAAGAATGCAGAAAGCCTTCGGGCCACCGGCGCGGCCGTGGTGGTGGATGAGCGGGATCTGACCGGAGAGCGAATGGCCGATGAAGTGATGTCTATGCTTGGCGATACGATGCGACTGAACCAGATGAGCGCCGCCGCCCGCTCGGTGGCAAAACCGGACGCCGCCGTCCAGATCGTGGAAGAGATTGAGGTGATTGCGACAGCGTGATGTTGGGAAAAGTGAAAAAAGTGCATTTCGTCGGAATCGGCGGTATCGGCATGAGCGGCATCGCCGAAGTGCTCATTAATCTCGGTTTCGAGGTGTCCGGCTCGGACCTGAAAGTGACGGAAATCACCGAACGGTTGAGGCAGCGGGGCGCTGTGATCCATGAAGGACACAAGGCGACAAACGTGAACGACTCTGACGTTCTCGTCTACTCATCGGCGGTACAGTTGGACAATCCCGAACTGAAACGGGCGAGAAATAAACATATCCCTATTATTCGGCGGGCGGAGATGCTCGGCGAACTGTTGAAGCTGAAACAGACATCTATCGCTGTGGGGGGCACACACGGCAAGACCACGACCACCTCCATGGTCGGTTCGGTGCTGACTGAAGCGAACATGGATCCGACGCTGATCGTTGGCGGCGTCGTGAAGAGCCTTGATGTGAACGCCCTACTCGGGCAGGGCGATGTAATCGTGGCGGAGGCGGACGAGTTTGACAAGAGCTTCCTACAGCTGACGCCCACCTACGCCATTATTACGAACATCGATTCAGACCATATGGACTGTTACGATTCGGAAGAAGATTTGCTCAGCGCATTCGCCCAATATGCCAACGCCACGCCGTTCTACGGTGCTGTGGTGGCGTGTGCAGATGAGCCTATGGTCAAGCGGATCCTCCCGGACATCAGCCGACCTGTAATCACCTACGGTTTTTCAGGGGATGCGGAGTTCCAGGCTGATCGTCGTCAATATCGGGAGGTCCGCTCTACTTTTGTGGCGAAGCAGGGAAGGCGGGAAATGGGGGAAGTTGAACTGAACGTCCCCGGCGCTCATAACGTGAAGAACGCCCTCGCCGCCATCGCCCTCGCCACCGAGATGGAAGTCGACTTTGACACCATTCGGGAAGGCCTGAAGCAGTTCAGCGGCGTGAGGCGGCGGTTCGAAATCAAGGGCGTGTTCGATAACGTCATGGTGGTGGACGACTACGCCCATCATCCGACGGAAGTGTCTGCGACCCTCCGTGCTATCAAGAACGGCTGGAGCCGCCGGCTCGTGGCTGTCTTCCAGCCACATCTCTACAGCCGAACGCAAGATTTCTACGAAGATTTCGCCCGATCTTTCCTCATCAGCGACATCCTCATTGTCACTGATGTCTACCCCGCTCGGGAGGAGCCGATAAAGGGTGTTACGGGGGAGCTCATTACCAATGTTGCCAAATCCATGGGGCACGAGAATGTCCACTGGGTTAAGGACAAGACGCGGCTCGTTTCCGCCATGAAGGCGCTGGTGGAGCCGGGAGATCTTGTAATCACTATGGGTGCGGGCGATATCTGGCGTATTTGCGATAAATATGCCGCCATGTTGGAAAAAGAGGCGGTGCAAGTCCGATGAAGGGACACACTTCCTACGGTATCGGCGGACCGGCCCTGGGCCTCTTTTACCCTTCCGGCGAGAGGGATCTTTCCGCGATCCTTGTGCTCTCCCGGAAAAAGTCCATCCCCGTTTTCTTCGCTGGTTCAGGGTCAAACCTGCTGGTGAGCGACGATGGATTCGATGGGTTTGTCATCAGCCTCGCCAAGACGTTCAAAACTCTGGAGATTAATGGAGGAGACATCTACGCCGAGTGCGGCGTAATGATGGGGCATTTCGTGAAGAAGTGTGTCGGCGCTGAACTGACGGGTGTAGAGAGCCTTATCGGCGTGCCGGGGACATTGGGCGGGGCCATCAGGATGAACGCCGGCGCCTATGGAAGAGAGATTTCCAACTTTCTGACAGAACTGAAAGTGATGACTTTAGATGGGGATGTGAAACAAGTCCGAAGGGATGAGGTTCAGTTTGGCTATCGCCACTCATCCCTTCGGGACGATGAGATTGTGATCTCCGCCCGTTTCAAGTTTGAGAAAGGGACGACTGAGGAAATTCAACAGCTGAAGTCGAAGGCGAGTCAGAGCCGGAAATCGACGCAGCCGCTGAGGTTTCGCTCCGCAGGTTCGGTTTTCAAGAATCCGCCGGAGAAGGCCGCCGGCCAGCTGATCGATCAGGCAGGTCTCAAAGGGACACGTGTTGGCGGCGCGGAGATTTCTGAGAAGCACGCAAACTTTTTTGTGAACCACGGAGACGCTTCGTCGGAAGATGTGGCGGAGCTGATCCGATTGACGCGGCGGACCGTGAAAGAACAGTTCAACATTGAGCTGGAGTTGGAGATCAAGACGCTTGGCTTTTCTGAGGGAGCATTCGACGCATGAGACGAAAAAAGAAAAAGGCGAAGAGGAAGATTCCGAACTGGGTTCAGCTCACCGGTATCTGGGCGGCCGGCGTACTGTCCATCCTCGCTCTGGCGGGAGTGACCAACTATTCCATTGCCTGGTCTGAGGCTGCCGGTAGTTTTGATCTCACCGCCACTGTCATCCGGGGGAACTCGATCCTTGGAAGGGACGAGGTGACGGCGCTGGCGAAAGTCCCTTTTGCGCAGTCGCTCAACGAGATTTCTTTAGATGAAATACAGCGTATGAAAGAATCAAGGTTGTCAAACATTACATACGAATATCCTTTGATTGAACAGCGAATAACTAGAGGTGACTGTATAAAGTTTTTAGAAAAAAGAGGGTTCAATAATATTAAAAAATCATCTTGTGTTTTTTGTCCATATCACAGCAATAGTGATTGGAAAGAAATAAAACAAAATTATCCGAAAGAATGGAAAAAGGTTGTTTTGGTGG